>DATIZR010000090.1 GCA_035516965.1 Nitrospirota bacterium | reverse complement strand
CCCCCCCACGACCGTCTTGTGCGCGAACGGGTTGCCGCGGTTCGTGGTCCCGAGGATGGTTCCCCCGACGAACAGGATCCCCCGCGTGTTCCACGAGGTGAGCTGCCGGGATTTGGTCGGCGTAAGCAGTCCCTCGAACCCGTCGATGACGCCGGTCACTTCCCAGCCGTACTTGAAGATGGCGGTCTTGGTCACCGCCCTGATGACCGCGTTCAACCCCGGAGCGTCGCCGCCCCCTGAAAGGATACCGATGCGCATGAAAACCTCCGATAGATAGAAAGGCGTTACGAAGGGATCACATTCTTCCCGCAGCAGGAGAATGACGCAACCCCTCGGACATATAGTTGCTCTGATGCCACGCGGGATCATGACGATTTACAGGGCTTGTATCCGCCCTGAGCGGTCAAATCCCGAGCAGCGCTGCTCCACCCTCCCGCGCGATCCTGATCACGTCGTCATGCGGGATCCCTGCCAGCTCAAAATAGGAAAGTTCGGACTCATAGGCTGACAGGTACCGCGGGGCAGGGAGCACGCAGTCGGTCCCGACGGCAAGGGGCACGCCGGATTCATAGGCTTTCCGGAGCAGCTGATGGTGCTGACGGACCAGGCCTGCAATGAATTCCTTCACCGGGGCGGTCGCCCGGGAGTTCTCCGTTGCACGGATAAGGGCGCCCACCGTGGGCACCCAGAAGACATTCTTCTCGACCATCTTCGCCAGCGCCCGCTCAGTCATGAAGAATCCGTGCTCGATGGACCGTACGCCGGCCCGGACCGCTGCCACGATCGCCGTCTCGCCATTCGCATGCGCCATCACCGCGAGCCCGAGGCGGGCCGCTTCTTGAACGATCACCATGAGCTCATCGGCGCTGAACCCGCCCGGCGTAATGGTCCCCGGATCTTTCAGACTGACCAGGCCCGAAGCCATGATCTTTATTATATCAGCGCCTGCCTGTTTCAGCCTGAGAATTTCGTCCCTGATCTCGCCGGTGGTCTCAACGGGCACGCCGAAGCGCGAGCCGTACCCCCCCTTTTTATAAAGCGCCCAGCAGCTGGAGACGATCTCGACACCGCGCGATCGTTCGTTGTCCGTGCAGCCCCCGCCTCCGTATCCGGGACGCGTCCCGGCGATCCGGACGGCGGCAATGCCCGCAGTAAGGACGTCGTCAAGGCCCTCCGGCCTGTCGAGATGAACATGGGCATCTACAAAACCGGCTGATCTCTTTGTCTGCTCCATTGACATCGTGGGATTGTACACTTTCTGCGGGGGTACCACAATGTGATTCATGCAGGCAGCATGCGGCGTTTCTCAGGACTGACCAGCGAGGCGGGGAGGAGGGAAGGGGGCATGCCTTACGGCTCAGGCGGGACGGGGCATGAGGCCACTGTCGCGAAAACTGAAATGGGCGCCGTCGCCGATGATGATGTGGTCCAGCACCTGGATCCCGAGCACCTCTCCCGCCTGAATCAGTCTCCGGGTAAGCAGGATGTCCTCCTGGCTCGGCTTCGTGTCTCCGCTCGGGTGGTTGTGGATGAAGATGACGGCAGCCGCTGATTCGCGGATGGCTGCTTTGAAGGTGTCGCGCGGGTGCACGATCGACGCGGAAAGACTCCCCACGGAGACCTCCTCCTCGCGGATGATCCTGTTCTTGGTGTCCAGCAGGACGCACTTGAACACTTCCTTCCTGAGGTCCCGCATCCGGGGACGGTAGTACTCGGCGACGTCGTGGCTGGAGCAGAGCGACGCCCCGGACAGCTTCGGCGTCTGGTACCTTCTGCCGATCTCAATGGCGGCCTTGATCTCCGCGGCCTTGGCGACGCCGATCCCGGGGATTGCGCAGATCTCCCGGATGCCTGCGTGTCCGATGCCGGCCAGGCCTCCGAACCTGTCGATCAGCTCCCGGCCGAGGTCGACGGCGGACCTGCCCGCCCTGCCGCTCCGGAGGATGATCGCGAGCAGATGGGCGTCGGACAGCGATTGCGAACCGTACGCGATCAGGCGTTCGCGCGGGCGCTCGTCTTCGGGCCATTCTTTGACGCTTTTTCCGTTCTTCTCGGTCATGGCGAGCCTCTCGGCAATGACAAGGGTAGAAGTGATTTCGAAAATTATAGGGTCTTGCCGCTACCCTGTCAAACAGAAAAGCGGCCGACAATGCCGGCCGCCTTTCTCCACTCCCTATTCTGCCACGCTACATCCGCACGAACGCGTCTTTCGGCGCGTTGCAGACCGGACAGGCCCAGTCGTCGGGAAGGTCTTCGAACTTTTTCCCCTCTTTCGCTTCATCGTACACGTACCCGCACACCGTGCATCTCCACATAGGCAGCCTCCTCGTCGTCAAACATGTCTGTCTCGCACGGCGCCGAGCCGGTACTCGGCCCGGGCGTCCGCTGATGTGTCTCTGACTCTAGCTTGATGTGCCGCGGCACTGCCCCGACAGGTCTCCGTCGAACTTCTTCTGGTACTCGGCGGTCTTTTGACCGAACTGCTTCCCGAATTCGAAGCATTTCTCGTCATCTTCCGTGCTGGGCCGGTACAGGACCTCGATGCCGGGTTCGACCGTGTCGAGGCCCATCTGCTTGAACACGGCGTAGGCCTCCTTCACCGCACCGCCGCCCCACCCGTAACTGCCGAAGGCCCCTGCGAGCCTGTTCTTGGGCCTCAGCCCCTTGAGGTGCTGCAGGAATTCCGCGACGGACGGGAACATGATATTGTTCAGCGTCGGCGTGCCCACGAGCATGGCCCTCGATTCCCAGATCCCCTTGATCGCCCTGCTCATCGGGGTCGCCCTGAGCTTCATAACCTGCACGTCGACGCCGGCGGACCTGATGCCCTGCATCAGGGGGATGGTCATATGCTCCGTGCTGTGCCACATGGTATCATAGATGACCACCACGCGAAGGTCCGCCTTGTCGTTCGCCATGTCAAGGTACATCTGGAGTATCTTGCCGGGATCTCGGCGCCAGATGACGCCGTGGTCCGGGGCTATCATGTCTATCTCGAGGCCGAGCTTCTGGACCTCGGCGAGCTTGGCCTTCACCAGGGCGCCGAAGGGCATCAGGATGTTCGCGTAATAGTCCCGGACGGCGTGCTCGAGCCCGGTCACGGAATACTGGTCGCAGTACTCGTCGTCGAACCTGGCCGATGAGGCGAGGTGCTGGCCGAAGGCGTCCTGGCTGATCAGGAGCTTGTCCTCCCGCACATAGCTCATCATCGAGTCCGGCCAGTGGAGCATCGGCGTCTCCAGGAACGTGATCGTCTTGGTGCCCGTATTCAGGGTGTCGCCGGTTTTCACGATCTTGAAGTTCCACCGCGACGTATCGAAGAACCGGTCGAGCCCCTTTTTTCCCCGTGCAGTGATGTAGATCGTTGCGCGGGGCGCCAGCTCCATGATGCGGTCGATGCTCGACATGTGGTCGTTCTCGATGTGGTTGACGATGACGTTCTCGATCGTTGATGGATTAACCAGGCTCCGGATGCTGTCAAGCGTGTATTCGCTGAAGTCGTGCTTGACCGTATCGACGAGCGTCACCTGCCTGTCGAGGATCAGATAGTTGTTGTAGGACGTCCCGTTCGGTGTGACGTAGCCGTGAAAATCGCGGACAGCCCAGTCGATGGCGCCTACCCAGTAAACGCCCGGCTTGATCTCTACTGCTCGCATTCACTCCTCCTGTAGGTCTCAATCCTGTTCATGATGAAAGTATGTGGTTTCCGTGGAAGGGTCAGGACAGTCTGCTTTTTTTTCTGCAGTCTGCGCACTGACCGTAGAACTCGACGTGGCTTCCGAGGATCGTAAAGTCTCGGGCCGTCTCTCCGGGAAGGTCGACACCGATCTCCTCCGGAACGTCCACGATCTTCCTGCAGGAGATGCAGATCAGATGGTGGTGCAGGCTGGTGTTGGGATCGTAGCGTCTGCGCTCGGGATCGATGGTCAGTTCGCGGACCCCCCCCGTTTGGGACAGGGTATTGAGCGTGTTATAGACGGTCGCGAACGACATGGATTGGTATTTTTTAGAAACGGCCTTGAAGATGTCCTCGGCCGAGGGATGGGACGTGTTTCCCTCGAGGTAATCCAGGATCGCCAGACGCTGGGGAGTGCGCTTGAGCCCTGCGCCGAGCCTTCGTTTGGGAGCTTTTTTAGGAGTTTTCATCGTCACGGCGTGCACTTTGGAATTATGATAAGATAAGAATCGTGCCCTGTCAAGGACATTTTCCTTGCCTGGTTGTCCGAGGATATCTGGGCCAACAGCGTCGCCGTTCTCATCGGGCATGGGCTTGAGAGAGGAGAAAAGAATCCCCCTCGGCGGCATGCCGCGAGGGGGGGGTGAGGGAGGTAACGAAGGTTCCCGTATTTCGTAAGAGTATACCGTATCAGGATATCGGCCTGAAGACAACAGCCCAAGCCGGGTATTTCAAGGGTAGCCGATCGCCTTTCTTCATTTTTTGGGGGCTTGACAATCCGCTCCATCACCGTTTATTATGAGCAATGGCCCATGCGGCATATGAGAAATTGCAGGATACGGCGCTCCGGCTCGCGCGTTCACTCGGCCGGCCTCTGTTCTACCGGGAGCAGGCTTCGTTTATACGCCGCGCCGAGGAAGCGCTCGTAAACCATGATAGTATCCGCAAGTGCCGGGACTATCTGGATGAATCGCAGTTGGAGTGCGCTCACGGTCTTTGCCACTGCGAGACGGTTGCACGCGATGCGGGAACCATCGTCCTGATCGAAGCGGCCGCATTGCATATGGATGAACAGGAAAGCGAGAACCTCTTTACGGCGGCCCTCATAGCGGGGCTTCTCCATGACATCAAGCGCAGGGAGCAGGACCATGCCATCCGGGGCAGCATCGAAGCCGAGAGGATACTGACAAAGATCGGGATGGGCCTGCGGGAGCGGCAATATGTGGCCGACGCCATCAGAAACCACGAGGCCTTCCAGGAAACCTTTGATCGTGACGACAGGGCAGGACGGCTGGTGAGCGACGCGCTCTATGATGCGGATAAATTCCGCTGGGGCCCGGAGAACTTCAGCGTGACGCTGTGGCTGATGGTGGCGGACCGGAACACGCCGCTCGAGTCATTGCATCGGACGTTCCGGGAAAAAATGAAGGGCATCGAAAGGATCAAGGAAACGTTCCGGACCGGGACGGGCAGGAGGTACGGTCCGGAGTTCATCGATCAGGGGATCACGATCGGGAACGTGATCTATGAGGAGATGAGCGCGATGCTGAAAAGCCCGGGGGCGGATAACGAGCGCCCGGGATGAAGGCCGGATCGTTCTGGTGCATGATCTGCTGTCATCCGTCCGTAGTCTGTTATCAGTTGCTTATAGCCGTTTCTCTGTCTTCTGTCACTCGCTTCTGTCACTCGTCCTCGCCGTTCTGTTCTTTCTTCCCGTACACCTTCTTCAACATTGCTTCTCCCCGGTCCTTGCGCGCTTCCGCGACGCCGTCACGGATCTTCAGGGTTTCCTCTGCGAACATGGCAGACCGCAACCACTCGTAGCCGAGCTTGAGGAGTTCTGCGTCGTCAACACGCACCTTCTCGATCCGTTCCTGGGGAATATCATAGGTCTCCAGGAAACTGCTTCCGAACACGAACTCCCGGAAGTAGTCGGTGTTGGTGCTGACCATGAAGAACATCTGGTTCTTGATCTCGGGGAATTCCTTCTCGCCGAAGGACTTCTTCTTGATCAGGACCTCCATCCAGCCCCGGTTGATGTCGTCGTAGAGGTCGGCCTGCTGGTCCTTGCGCCACTCGGCAACGGTCCACTCCTTATCCTCCTCAAAGCCCTTGCAGTGGTCTTCCTTGATCATGAAGTAGAATTCGTCCTTGCCGCCCTCAGCGTCCTTCTTCCGGAGCGTCGCCATGCCCACGGGATAGTAACGGCAATTGCTCGGACGGTCCTCATACACCGAGCAGCCGTCAGGGGTCACAAAGGGACAGCTCTTTTTCTCATCGGCGGTCATCTTGAGCGTGATCACCGGCAGGAGCGTCTTGGCCAGGATCTCGATCTCGCAGTACTGGTTGATGAAGTCCTCGGTCGTCATGCCAAGCCGTTTCCGGAGACGCAGAAGATCGTAAGGCGGCAGCACGATATTGATATTGCTGCAGCATGCCGTAAAGCAGCTCACCCCTTTGTGACAGCGAAACTTGAACCGGCTGCCCCCGGTCAGTTTAACGGGCACGACCTTGTCGGTGTTGCTCTTCTTGAGCGGTTCGATATCGAAATCAGCTGCGTCCATCTTTTCTTTTTTCTTTTCTTTCATGACATCCCCTTAACCACACAATACCGATCATGCTATTGCCGCGGGCAGCCACGAGGACCGACCCTATGACATCCATCCCTGAATTTCGGCATGCTGCTTTCTGAACAACTCGACTCCTTCGTGGTCAGGCCCAAGGATCCTCTTGAACCGGTCGAGTGCTTCATAAAACGGCATTACCCGGGTTCCGCTGATCAGGTTGTCCGCGTACGATACGAGCTTCTCTTCGATGGCCAGCGGCAGGTAATCCTTTTCCGGAAGCCCGAGCCTGACCGCTTCCGCGGCCGTGATGCCTGCTCCGACATGGCGTTCGATGATCAGAAGGAGCTGCTCGGAAAAACCA
Organism: Nitrospirota bacterium; assembly: GCA_035516965.1. Taxonomy (NCBI): domain Bacteria; kingdom Pseudomonadati; phylum Nitrospirota; species Nitrospirota bacterium. The sequence continues at coordinate 16,529 of DATIZR010000090.1, read as the reverse complement.
AGCTGCCTGCCGATCTCCACGCCGGCGATGGCATGTCCGATGTCGTGCGTCCTTGACCTGCCGATATCGTGGAACAAGCCCCCAAGACGGACCAGTTCCCGGTCCACCGAACCCTTGAGCCGTTCGGCAATGGAGACCGCCGTCATCGAAACCTTGTGGCAGTGAGCTACAACATCGGCCGAGCAACCGGACCTTATCAGCACATCAGCTTCACGCATAAGCCCGTGAATAATACCATAATTCTGTTAAATTACAAGGCCAGAATCAAGAAGGAAAGACAAATTCGGGCATTCTCGGAGCGGTACAGGGCTTTGAGATCAACAGGTCGGGTGTCGCAAGCGGATGATTCCTGGCCGGTTATCGGCAGACAGCATGAAATATATTTCTTGTCAGAATACTTCGTTCACTCTGAGTTATCCGGCATATCTGCGGATGAAGCACCTGTTTCCATGAGGACAGCCAGCTTCGACCAATCGAAGGAGAGCAGGTTCATGATCTGAGCACGGACCGTCCTTATCGCTCCGGGGAGGTCCCCCTCCCTTTTGAGGTTGTAGAAAGGGAGGACCGCGGAAAAAGCGCGGTCAAGGTAAGCAGAGTCCGGCTGCAGAACATCGTCGCGCCTCGTATAGTAGGGATCTTCTCCGGGCGCGCAGGTCGCCCCGAACACATTGAACTGCCTGCACCCGATCGGCCGAATCGGGTGAATGGCGCAGGAATTCTCGATCAGGAACGGGCATCCCGAAACATCCGCGGCGACGGCCAGCCGGTTCCTCAGCAGGTCCCGTGTGGGGCCTGAAATCATTTTCGATGCATACCAGTAGATGCCGACGATTTCATGGGGGTACAGGGGGAGGTCCTTTTGATGGACGCAGCAGTTGCCGCACCCTTTCCCGCAGGCCAGTTTTTTCTTCTGATTCTTCTCCCTGTTCCTCACCGCGATTGCCACTCCCGTATCCGCAAGCGCGTATGCGTCAAGAAGCAGGGAAAGCCATGGGAGAGACCGTTCCTCGGCAGGAAAGTGCAGTCGTCGCGATAGACCGGCGGCCCTATGATTCTTGTTCTTTTTCATTTCTTCATTCCCCACACGGCAACGTTAAGGAGGCGCGTTCGGAGGACTGTTCAGGATAATGAGTGAGTGTTTGCATCCCTATTTTCAGCTATTTTATGGGAGGTTTTTGTGTTTATCGGAAAACTCGATAGCGTACTCCCAGGCTTGCTGCTTGCGATGCTCTCCCTATTATTATAAGGAAGAATAATACTACACCCGGGCGGAGTGGACAAGCGAAATGAATCATGGAAGAGTAAGGCTTGGTCTTTGCCGCTGCTGCTGACGGTGACCGGCATCGGAATTAAAAAAGGCTGCCCCAGGGGGGGCAGCCTTGTGGGAAACGAATACGCTGTACTTCTTAATGCTTCATCAACGGAACGATCAGGAGTGCAACGATGTTGATGACCTTGATCATCGGGTTGATGGCCGGGCCTGCCGTGTCCTTGTAAGGATCGCCGACCGTATCGCCGGTAACCGAGGCCTTGTGTCCGTCGCTGCCCTTCTTGTGCACAACGCCCTTGCTGTCCGTGACGCCGTCCTCAAAGGACTTCTTCGCATTGTCCCATGCGCCGCCGCCCGAGGTCATGGCGATTGCCTGGAACAGGCCGGTCACGATTGCGCCGATGAGCACGCCGCCCAGGGCTTCTTTGCCCAGGAGGAGGCCCACCAGGACCGGCACAACGACCGGAAGGAGCGCCGGGATCATCATCTCGCTGATAGCTCCCTTGGTCACGATGTCAACACACGCTGCGTAATCAGGCTTGCCGGTGCCTTCCATGATACCCTTGATCTCGGCAAACTGTCTGCGAACTTCCACCACCACACCACCTGCAGCCTTCGCAACGGACTCCATCAGGAGCGCGCCGAAGTAGTAAGGGAGCATGCCGCCGATGAACAGGCCGCACAGGACCAAGGGGTTCGAAAGTTCGAATGTCACAATCCCACCAGTGAAGGAGCGTGAATATTCCGAGAACAGGACCAGAGCGGCCAGCGCTGCGGAACCGATGGCATAGCCCTTGGTCACGGCCTTGGTGGTGTTGCCGACCGCATCGAGGGGGTCCGTGATGTCGCGGATCTCTTTCGGAAGACCGGCCATTTCAGCGACGCCGCCCGCATTGTCCGTGATCGGGCCGTAGGAATCGATGGCCACGACAATGCCGGTCATGGAGAGCATGGACACGGCTGCCAGCGCGATTGCGAAAATGCCGCCAGATGCCGCATTCGCCGCGCCGGAGAATCCGCCGCCAAGCCAGTAAGCGCCGAGGATCGAGGCAACGATCACGAGCACGGGCGGTGCGGTGGACTTCATGCTTACTGCGAGTCCGGCGATCACGTTCGTGCCGTGGCCGGTTAGGCTCGCCTGGGCGATGTGCTGCACCGGGGGATACTCTTTTGCGGTGAAGTACTCGGTCAGCCACACGATCAGGCCGGTGAGGGCAAGACCGATGAGGGAGATAAAGAACACGGTGTTCGCCGTGAACACGCCGGCATTGGCGCCGAGGCCTTCGATAAAGCTCTTGGATACGAAGTAGAACGCTACTGCCGCGATAAGGCCAGCTACGGCCAATCCCTTGTACAGTGCGCCCATGATGTAGTTGTTCTTGCCGAGCCTTACTGCATAGGTGCCGATGATGGAAGCGATGATCGAAACGCCGCCAAGCATGAGCGGGAACTCGATCCACGGGCTGTCTGTACCGAACACGGTCTTGGCGAGGAGCATTGCGGCCACGAGGGTCACCGTGTAGGTCTCATAGAGGTCGGCAGCCATACCAGCGCAGTCGCCCACGTTGTCGCCCACGTTGTCGGCGATCACCGCGGGGTTGCGGGGATCGTCCTCGGGGATGTTCTTCTCAACCTTACCAACGAGGTCGGCGCCCACGTCAGCGGCCTTGGTGTAGATGCCGCCCGCGATACGGGCGAACACGCTCATGAGCGAGCAGCCGAAGCCGAGGCCGATTAGCGCATGGGAAGCGCTCTCCGGAGCCATGGATTTCGCGATGAAATAGAAACCGGCAAGGCCGATGATGCCGAGTCCCACGACCATGATGCCGGTCACGGAGCCGCCCTTGAACGCAAGGCTGAGCGCTGCCTGGAGGCCTTTGCTTGCAGCGGCTGCCGTACGCACGTTGGCACGGAGCGACACCCACATGCCGATGAAGCCGGCAAGGGCGGAACCGACCGTACCGATCACGAAGCCGATTGCAGTCCAGGTTCCGAGGAAGTACCAGAGCACCGCCACAAGGACCACCGCGACGATTGCGACCGTCTTGTACTCGCGCGCCAGAAAGGCATTAGCGCCTTCCTTCACTGCATTGGAAATATCGATCATTTTCTGATTGCCTGCATCCTGCTTGTTCACCCAAATCGCGGTCATGATGCCGTAGATGACGCCGGCAATGCCGCAGATCAAGGCAAATAGAATCGTGTTACTCATTCGTTCCCCTCCTTTAGGTTAGATGATATCATTCTGGATGTTTCAAAGCTTATCAAGATTGGTTCATCATGGCGTCCTTGGGCGCCAACAGCTGCAAGACTTCCCCTCAGGCATCCCCCCCTCAAAAAACACCGTATTCAAGATACATTAGTCGCCTATTTCGCTGAGCTTGCCGCTGATCATGTCCTTCAGATAAGTGTTCTCCGCCTTCAGATTCTTGACCAGGACCCGCACCACATCGCGCATGGACAAAAGGCCCACAAGGCCGCTGGGTTCAACGACCGGCGTGTGCCGGATGTTGTTCTGGATCATGATGGCCATGACATAATCGAGGTCGTCACCGGGCTTGACGACCAGCAGGTTGGTGCTCATGACTTCCTTGATGACGATATCCTTCATGCTCTTCTGCTCGTTCGCAGAGTTCTTCACGATATCGCGCTCGGTCACGATCCCGACGAGCGAGCCCCGGTCCATGACGAGCAGCGCCCCGATGTTGCACTCCGCCATCTGCTTTGCCGCTGTCAGCAGGCTTTCCGAGCTGGTGATGCTGAAGCACTCAAGGCCTTTGATGCTTAAGAGTTCTTTAACTTTCATGTGTGTCACCGATCCCCGTCGGGAAGCCGCGTAGGCGCCCCGCGTTAAGGTTTGGGTCCCTATACGGACAGTTCCATCAGGACAGGCACGAGGCCTGCCCCTACTTGCGTCCCGTATGCTTCGCGAAGACCATTGCCGTGGTGCGGTAGAACAGGTGCGCGAACTTCGAGTAGGGAGCGTATGCGAACAGCGACCAGATGAACACGAGGTGGAAGTAGTATACAAGATATCCCACGTTCATATCGGCCAGCCGAAGCGCCCAGGCGGCCATTCCCGTCGCGCCGACTCCGATGACGATCGTCAGGAAGATCCAGTCGAAGTAGGAGCCCATACCTGCCTTGCCGGCCTGGCCGAGGCGGTTGAGCAGCAGGATCACGACGCCTGCAGCGAATGCGACCGAGCTGACGAGGGCCAGGATCTTCACGGGATCGCTGTTCGGGTAGGGCGACTCGCCGAAATGGAAGGGACCGAACGCCTGGATGCCGAGGAGCTCGTAGCCGTAGAGATAGACGATGGCCCACGTGGTCACGACCGCGAGCCCTGCGAAGGCGTAGAACAGGAGCATGTGGCCCCACTGCCGCATGCGGTTCACGTTGCAGTCCGCGAACTTCGAGTGGGCCAGGATCGTGGTGATTGAGGAGATGATGTCGCCGACCAGGTTGCCGCTCGACTGCATTCCGCCCGCCTGAGCCTTCATGCCGTTCCACAGCCGCTTGATGCCGACGAAGGCAGACACGGCGGCAAAGATCGCCGTCAGAATGAACACGGTATCGATCACCGGCACCGGAACGAACTTGTGGTATGCCATGACGTTGCCCTCGGCCCGGGGCGCCGAGAAGTTCCCGTTCCCGAGCACCAGGAGAATGACATAAAAGAGCGCCATGGGGATGGCGAACAGGATTGGCAGGAGCTTTGCGTCCGTTGCGACCTTCGCGAAGAAGGGCACCATGGCAACGTGCTTGATGCTCTGCTTCCTGATGGCGTTCAGCACTTCGCCGGGCTTTGCGCCGCGCGGGCAGTAGGCCGTGCAGTCGCTGCACTGGTGGCAGAGCCAGACATCGGCGCTCGCGAGAAGCTGGTCCTTCTGGCCCCACTGGGCGAGGACCATCTCCTTGCGCGGAAAAGGGTTCCCCTCGGGGGTCACGTTGCAGACCACCGAGCACGTGGCGCACTGGTAGCACTTCTTCAGGGACTCGCCGCCGCCCTTGATGATCTCGTTCACGAATTGCAAATCCGGCTTGATGACCGTTGCTTCCGACATAAATATCCTCCATTACTGGTTTGGAGCCTTTGTTTACTCTGAACTCAGTACTATGAACTGTTCCTTACATGGTCCTGAACGGATTCGGTCCGATCTCCCTGATCCTGGCAGCAAACTCATTGAGCATGTCCGGGAGTTTTTCATACTCGTTGATGGCGATCTGCATCAGCTGAACACGCTCGGACTCGAGTTGGAGCCGGTTCAGAGTCTCGCTCACCTTGCTGAAGCGGGTATTTGCGAGTTCGCTGCCCTTGACAAAATGGCACTGATAGTTCTCGCCGAACTTACAACCGAGAAGCAGCATACCGTCGGCGCCCTTGGACAGCGCGTCGGCAACCCACACCAAGTTCATGCCGCCCAGGCACCGCATGGAAATGAACCGGAATGCGGGATCGATCTTCTTTCCGGCAATAGCAGCGGTATCGAGCGCCGGATAAGAGTCGTTCTCGCAAACCAGGCAGATGATCGTCGGCTTGTCCTCATCATCGGAGTATTCCACCGCCTTGAGCATCGAACCGATGATGTCGACGCTGTAGTCCTTGAACGAGACGATACGCTCGGGGCAGGCACCCATGCAGGTGCCGCAGCGGCGACAGCGGTTGAGGTTGTACTTCGGAATGCCCTTTTCGTCTTCGTCGATCGCGCCGAAGGGGCATTCTTCCGTGCAGCGCTTGCAGGCCGTGCACTTGATGAGCATCGGGTCGGGGAAGGTGACGTCCCAGGCCCGGGGATGGACCGCAACGCCTCTGGCCACATGGTCCATGGCCTGAATGGCCTTGAACGCAGCGCCCGCCCCGTCCTCCATGGCTTCCGCCATGTTCATGGGCTGGTGCACGCCGCCCGCCGCATAGATGCCGGTCCTCCTAGTCTCGTACTGGAAGCAGATGAAGTTCGAGTCTGCGAATCCGGACGCGCCTTCGAGGGTCGGGATTTCCGGGCCCTGGCGGTAGCCGAGGTTCAGGATGTAATCGGGCTTGGGCGTCTGCTCGAGGTAGTTCTTTTTGGATTCGTCGCCGCCTGCCGCAGCCTTGGTCAGGCCGTCGGCGTATTCCTGCGGACCGCGCGAGGTCGGGACCATGCCCGTCGCGAGGACCACGAGGTCCGCCTCGACCTTGACCTTCTCGCCGGTCTTGGTTCCAAAAAGGGTATTCTCCATTTCGACAAACAGGTTACCGTTCCCGGCGTCGGAAACGCCGGTCACGTCAGCTTTGCTGAGCATGACGCCCGGATTGTTCTGAGCTTCTTTATAGTAGAGCTCGGTCCTTCCCGGTGTTCTGATGTCCTTGTAGAAGATCATGGCAAGGGCATCCTCATTCTGCCGCACGTACTGGGACTGTTTGAGAGACGTGGCGCAGCACATGGACGAGCAATAGGGAAGGTGGTTCGGATCGCGCTGGCCCGCGCACTGTACGAAGGCGACCTTTAGTGCCGGCTTGCCGTCGGACGGCCGCAGGAGCTTACCGCCGTTCTTTTTCGCGATCTCCTCGAGTTCGAGGTTCGTGACCACGTTCTTGAATTTGCCGTATCCGAGGTAGTCGAGTTTGCTCGCATCATAGGGCTTCCAGCCCGTGGCCATCACGATGGCCCCGATCTTCATGGTCTCGCCGTTCGAGAGCGTAACATCATACAGGCCGGGCTGACCGTCGGTCTTTGCAACGGTCGTTGACTTGTAGACCTTGATGTTGGGGTTGTTTTCTACTTCGCTCACGGTCTTGCTAATATCGGTATCAACGATAAGCGGCTTATTGATATAGGATCCCGTTGGGATCTTTTTATAGAGCTTGTTCACAAATCCGCCGAGCTGGGCATCCTTCTCCACGAGCACGACCTTGTGGCCGGCGCCTGCTGCGGAAAGCGCCGCGGTCATTCCCGCGATGCCGCCGCCGATAACGAGTATCGTATTGTTCAGGTCCGGAAGGATGTTTGGCTCGGGCAGGTCGCCCTTCTGGGTCTTGACAATGCCCATGTTGAGGTAATCGTAGGCCGCGTCGTTCGTCGCGTCCGTGTTCGGCTCCATGGTCCAGGCCACGAACTCGCGGATATTGACGCGCTCGACAATGGCGCCGGGAAAATCGAACTCTTCATACTTGACGCGGGGAGAGCAGGCGGCGATGATGATCGTGTTCACGCCTTCCTTGGCCATATCGTCTTTTATCAGCTGAACGCCCTCGGGGCTGCACAGGACGTCATGGAATTTGTAATTCTGGACCTTCTTGGCCGCACCGGCGACCTTCTCGACATCCATCGCCTCTTTGATGCCGCATCCCTTGCAGATATATACGCCGTATTTCTTCTCCATCCTTATTTCCTCCTCAAGCTCTGGATGCTCTTCATGACCACGCCGGTGGCATCCTGCGCGGACCGCGCTACATCAACGGGAGTCTTGAGCGTCCCGGTCGCATAGATGCCCTTCGGGAGCGTTGCCTGGTCCACGAACCCGTCGTCGGTCGGCGCAATTCCCGCACCCTTGAGGGACTCTGTCGAAGGCTGCATGCCCGTGGCCAGGACGACCATGTCAAAGGTCTCGGTGATCTTGCTGCCGCCGTGGATGTCCTCGGCGGTAACCTTCACATCGCCGTTCTCTGCCTGCTCCACCTTGGCAACCTTACCCTTGATAAAGGACACGTTTTGGTCTTCCTTGATCTTGGTATAGAACCGGTTCTCATAGAGGCCGGGGGTCCGCATATCGATATAGAAGATCTTCGCCTTTGCGTCGGGATAGAGCTCGCGGACATACGTCGCCTGTTTGATCGAAGCCAGGCAGCAGATGTAGGAGCAATGGGCCAGATGGTTCTCGTCGCGCGAACCAGCGCACTGCACAAAGGCGATGTTCTTCACTTCCTTGCCGTCGGACGGCCTCACGATCTTGCCGGCCGTGGGGCCATTGGGTGCCGCAAGACGCTCCATCATCATGTTCGTAACAACGTTCTGGACCGAGCCGAAGCCGAGATTGTCCATCTTCGTCGCGTCATAGGGATTCCAGCCCGTGGCCATGACCACGGCGCCGACCTTCACGTTTACGGTCTCGGGTTTCATGTCGAGGTGGATCGCATCGTATTTACATGCCGCAACACACTTGGCGCAGGACGCGCCCTTGCATGCTTTTTCGTCGATGACGTACTTAAGCGGGAAGGCCTGATTGTGCGGGAGGTAGGCGGCTTTGGTCTTGCTCATGCCGAAGTCGAAGTCATTCGTCCGGTCTACATCGCAGGCCTCCGCGCATTTGTTGCAGCCCGTGCACTTATCGTTCACGAACCGGGGCTTGGTCTTTATGGTTACATCGAAGTTGCCCTCGGTGCCGGAAACTTTCTCCACCTCGGCCATGGTGTAGATCGTCACATTGCCGTTATTCTTGATGCGTTTATACTGGATCTCGAGACCGCAATTGGGGGGACAAAGTTTCCAGAAGTACTTATTCAGCTGCGTCACCCGGCCGCCGAGGTAGGGGTTCTTTTCCACCAGAATGACCTCGGAGCCCGCTTCCGCGGCTTCCACTGCCGCCGTAAGGCCGCTGAAGCCCCCGCCGACAATCAACACTCTATTTTCCGCCATGATATTTTCATCCTCCTTAAAGCAGTGCACACTACGTGATCGTAAATTGGAAATTGGAAATTGGAAATTTTACTGCAAGCAATGCAGGCTGGTTTGTTCTTGCGAGGTAAAATCTACAATCTTCAATTTCCAATAAAATCTCCGGGAAGGGCAAAGCCCTCCCCGGAGTTGTGGATGTTCCTAATGTTTTACAGGAGCTGCGTCCTCAACGAGCTGCACGTAGGGGACCTTCTTGACTTCCCAGGTGTCCTTCGCGATGTCGTATTTCGAGTTCACGAAAGCCTTCCAGTTGGTGTCGTCCACCAGGTCGAAGTCGCCACGATAGTAGTAGCCGGGATACCGCGACTCTTCCCGGAACAGGATGTGGCGCGCATGGGCTTCCACGGAGAGGATGCGGTGATAGTTCTCCCAGCAGCGCATCAGCTCGTGCAGGTTGGAAGCGGCCATCTTGGAGGTGTCCTCCTTGAGCATCTGGAGCTGCTTCAACCCTTCGTCCAGCATGGTCTTGGAGGTCATGTACCAGGTGGAGATGCCGCCAAAGTACTCGTCCGAGATCTTCTGGAGCCGGGTCTGGAGCATTTTCGGCTTGATGTAATTCGGGTTGATGTCCGTCGCCGTGGTATAGGTCTTGTACTTCTCGTAGACCTCGAACGGCAGGTAGAGCTCGGCAGCCAGGTGATCCGCCGTTTCATTGATGGTCGGCTTGTAGTTCGGGTTGTCGAGGATGAAGGCGATCGCATTCTTGGCTGCGATGCGGCCCTCGGCATGGGAACCCGAGGAGAACTTGTGGCCTGAGGCTCCGCAGATGTCGCCGCACATAAAGAGACCCCTTACGGTCGACTGGCGGTTGTAGTTCCCTGCCGGCCATTTCTTGTTCCACTCTTCGGGCGCGCCGAGGTCATCGGGGCCGCAGCACCAGAAGCCCGCGCAACCGGCGTGAGAACCGAGGAGATAGGGCTCGGTCGGCATGATTTCCGACGGGGTCTTGTCCGGCTCGATGTTCTTCGCGGCCCAGAGTCCGGCCTGGCCGATGGCCATATCGAGGAAGTCTTCCCATGCCTCTGCCTCGAGGTGCTTCACCTTCTTGGCGCCCTCTTTATCGCCGAGCTTTTCCTTGAAGGTCTTGTTGATCGCCGCCATGGCATCATCGGTCCTCATGAGGATCGGGCCTTTGCCGAGCTTCATGTCGCGCATCATCAGGTGGTTTCTGATGGCCGTGCCGAGGTTATCGACATACTTGCCGTACTTGGCCTTGGCTTCCGCCAGGGCATCCGCCTTGGCGCAATAATCCTCTCCGAGGCTGTTGGTCGCCTTGGCCTTGAAGAACAGGAACCAGGCACCCACCGGGCCGTAACCGTCCTTGAAGCGGGCGGGCACGAAGCGGTTCTCCATCATGGTGAGCTCTGCGCCGGCCTGGAGGCCCAACGCATAGCCGGAGCCGGAATTCCACACCGGATACCAGGCGCGGCCCTGGCCTTCCTGGGTCGACCGGGGACGGAACACGTTCACCGCGCCGCCGGCTGCCAGGACCATGGCCTTTGCCTTGAAGACATAGATCTTGTTCTCACGAACGCTGAAGCCGGCCGCTGCTGCAACCCGGTTCGGCTCTTTTGCGTCATTGTAGAGCTTCACGATGAACACGCGCTCGAAGTGGTTCTGCGCGACACCGGTCGCCTCACGGTTGGTCTGCAGGGCCTTCTTCGCGGCTTCCGCGACGATGACCTTGTAGGATTCGCCGTTGATCATGATCTGCCACTTGCCGGAGCGGACCGGCTTGCCGCCGTCCTTCAATGATGCCTTGCCCGCTTCCTTGGCCTGGAACCCGTCCAGGGAGAAACCGTCGTCTCCCACTTTCCAGATCGGGAGGCCCCACTCTTCGAAGAGCTGCACGGAATCATCGACGTGACGGCCGAGGTCATAGACCAGGTCCTCGCGGATGATGCCCATGAGGTCGTTCCGTACCATCTTTACATAGTCCGCCGGATCGTTCTCACCCATATAGGTGTTGATGGCCGACAGGCCCATGGCGACGGCCCCGGACCGGTCGGTCGCGGCCTTGTCCACCATGGTGATCTTCATCTTCTTGGGGTTTGCCCAGCGCGCACCCTCAAAGGCCGCGCCGCAGCACGCCATACCGCCGCCGATGAGGAGGAGATCGGTTTCGATTTCTTCAATCGCCGGCTTCTTGCAGAATGAAAAGGTACAAGTCTCTTTTTCCATGAGTAATTCCTCCTTATTTCTTGATTACCGGCATCGGCTTCGACGTTGTGAAGTAGCCCGGCTGTTTGAGTTTTGCCATGTCCGCTTCGGGTTTGCCCTTGTAGGGATCGACCGAACCCTCGGCGGTGGTCCTGATCGGGAACTTGAACCGCTTCAGGATCCCGTTCCGGAACTTGATGGTCCACATGATGGAATCCGTACCCCGCATCGGGATGACGTTCGCGCCCAGGGGAGCGAAGTCCTGGTAGGCCCGGATCTCGATCGCCTGCTGCGGGCAGATCTTCACGCAGTTGTAGCACTCCCAGCACTGCTCCGGTTCCTGGTTGTAGGCCTTCATGAGATCCCTGTTCAGGGTCATGAGGTCGTTCGGGCAGATATACTGGCAAGCAGTTTTATCTTGCGCCTTGCAGCCGTCACACTTTTCTGTAATCACATAACTCGGCATGTTTCTGAACCTCCTATCTATGGAATGTAGTGAACTGCTGTCGCAGTTGTAAGCATGTCGGTAACGGTGCTCTTACTTGTGCGTATGCGTGCCCTCGGCGTGGCTGTGGAGCTTGATCTCCACCTTCTCGGTCAGGCCGGCATAGTATTTCTTGAGGATCTCGAGCACTTCGGGGCGGCTGAAGTGATCGGGAACGTTCTCGCCCTCGGACAGCATCTTCCGGAGCTTGGTGCCGGAGAGCATGAGGCGGTCTTCCTTTTGATGCGGGCAGGTCCTCATGGAGGCCATGCCGTCGCACTTGAAGCAGTAGAAGGTGTGGTCGATCTTGAGGGGCTGGGTCTCGAGAGCGCCCGCCGGGATCTCATCGAAGATCTTCTGGGCGTCGAAGGGGCCGTAGTAGTCGCCCACGCCGGCATGGTCGCGGCCGACGATCAGGTGGCTGCAGCCGAAGTTCTGCCGGAAGAGCGCGTGGAGAAGCGCTTCCCGCGGTCCGGCGTAGCGCATCTCCATGGGATAGCCGGACTGGATCGCCGAGTCCTTCACGAAGTACTTCTCCATCAGGGTGTCGATGGCATTGGCGCGAACATCGGCCGGGATATCACCCTCTTTCAGCTTGCCCAGGATCTGGTGGATCAAAACGCCGTCCATGGTCTCGATGGCGATCTTGGCGAGGTACTCGTGGGAGCGGTGCATGGGGTTCCGGGTCTGGAACGCGGCGATCTTGCTCCAGCCCTTCTCCTCGAACATCTTGCGGGTCTGGGCCGGGGTCATGTAGATGCCCTTGAAGGTCTCGGGGAAGTGGGCCTCGGAGAGGACCTTCACCGGTCCGGCCAGGTTGAACTCGGGCTGGTTCATGACCTTCTGGACGCCCGGGTGGCCGGCAACGTCAACGGTCCGGAAGATCTGCTTGCACTCGTGCTCCTTGTCGGCCTTGGACATGGCATACTTCTCTGCTACCTTCATGGTGGCCATGATCGCGCCCGACTCCTCGTCGACGAGGGTGATCTCTTCGTTCTTCTTGAGTGAATTGGCGAAGTCCGCGGTCGCCGAGAGCGTCACCGGGACCGGCCAGAACGTTCCGTCGGCCATCTTGTACTTGTCGCAGACGCCCTTCCAGTCCCTCTTGGTCATGAAGCCGGTGAGCGGCGTGAATGCGCCGATGCCCATCATCACGAGGTCTGCGGTCTCGCGCGAGGAGATCTTGAGCTGCTTCAGGTTCTTGGCCTTCTTCATCTCTTTCTGAAGGGCCGCCCCTGCCAGAAGAAGCGGCATAAGCTTCTTCCTTTTGCCGTGAGGCTTTACGAGTGCCATAACGTGTTCCTCCTTAAAAGAATTTTAAATCTAAAAATAAGTCTTATAGGTCCAATAGGTCTTATAAGACCTATCAAAGTCCCTTACCCGAGAACTGCGGTGACCTTGTTGAAGATATCGTTGATGCTGCCCACGCCCATTACGGTCTTCATGATGTTCTTCTTTGAGTAGTAATCGATGAGCGGCGCCGTCTGCTGCTGGTACACATCGAGCCGCTTCTTGATGGTCGCTTCCTTGTCATCGTCGCGCTGGAACAGCTCTCCGCCGCACTTGTCGCAGACACCGTCCTTCTTGGGTGCTGAAAAATAGATATTGTACATCTGCTGGCAGCTTTTGCAGGTCCTGCGGCCGGTGAGGCGCTTCAGGAGGTCGTTCATGTCCACGTCGATGTTGAGGGCGACGGTGAGGGGGATGCCGTTACCGGTGAGGATCTTATCGAGGGCCTCGGCCTGGGCCGTGTTGCGCGGGAAGCCGTCGAGGATGAAGCCGTTCTTGGTGTCCGGCTGTTTAAGGCGCTCCTCAACAAGCCCCAGCACGATCTTGTCGGACACGAGGCCGCCCTGGTCCATGATCACCTTTGCCTCTTTGCCGAGCGGCGTGCCGTCGGCAACCGCCTTGCGAAGGATGTCCCCCGTGGAGATTTGCGGGATCTTGTACTTTTCGATCAACATCTTCGCCTGCGTGCCCTTGCCGGCACCCGGCGCTCCGAGCAGAACGACCCTCTTCGCCATCTGACGTGATCCTCCGTAGAATAAATTAATTTAATGCGGGGAATGGAATGAAGACGCAACAAGGCCTTCACCAGAATTTAACCGGCCTATAATCGTTGAAATGGAGTTATTTTTCAAGTTAAAAATTATAATTTGAATATTAGTTTTGTTTATAAACGCGGATGGGTGCGCAGGAATTGGGCAAGTTTTTCAAGTGCTTTACCCCGGTGGCTGAGCCGGTCCTTCTCTTCGCCGGTCATGTCGGCAAAGGTCCTGTCGAACCCCTCGGGATAGAAGACCGGATCGTAGCCGAATCCTGTTTTTCCCTTAGGTTCCGGCCCGATACGGCCTCGCGCAGATCCCAGGAAGGTTCGTACGGTACCATCCGGATAGGCCAGGGCCATGCAACAGATGAACCGGGCGGTTCGTTCCCAAGCGGGGACGTTCTTCAGTTCGGAAAGAAGTTTTTCATAGTTCTTCACGTCGTTCGCTCCGCTCCCTGCATACCGGGCCGAGTAGACACCAGGAGCTCCGTGCAACGCATCCACCTCGAGGCCCGAATCATCGGCAAGCGCCGGCTTTCCCGTGCAGCGACAGACCTCTACCGCCTTCTTTGTGGCGTTCCCCTCGAAGGAATCCCTGTCCTCAACCGTTTCAGGACAGTCGGGATAATTATCCAGGGAGAGAATGGTGATCGGAAGACCTGCGGTGATCCTTTTGATCTCCTCGATCTTCTTTTTATTGCGCGTGGCGAGAACGATTTCCATAGGACCTCGAATTCATATCAACCGCAGATAAACACGGATGAGCACGGATACGATGAAATGAATCGTGACATTTTTTCCGGAGAGCGCGCTACAGTATCACAAAATGCGGTTCATTTCAACCGGAAGGATGGGCAAGAAGGATGAGATGGTGAGGGAAAAGCGGGTGACTCATCGCGTTCGCGATGCGATCAGAACCTCCTTTGCTTTGATTATCCCCGTGATCGTCTCGTTCACCGGCACGGCGATGTCCTTCTCCCGTGCCAGCCGGACGATCGCTCCGTTCAAGGCATCGATCTCGAGACGCTTGCCTGCCTTGACATCGTAGTACATGGAGGGGAAATGTTTCGCCGTGGGAGGGACAAGCTTTGTATAGAAGTGGTTGCGGTATTCACCGGCTGATCGCCAGTTCAACGGTTTGCCATGCGCCCGGGCCACCGCAAAGACCTCCTCGATGATGGCGTCCATGATGCGGCGGGTCTCACCGTTCTCCGCTAACTGCCCATAGGTGCATTCGAGGATCGCGCCGAGCGGATTCAGCGCCGCGTTGTACAGGATCTTGTCCCAGAGCACGGCCTCGATGTTCTCCGCGTATTTGGTCGGAATGCCGGCATGAGCGAACGTATCGGCTATTTCCCGGATGCGCCCTTTGTCCACGGCGCCCCGGGGCTGGCCGATCCTGACATCATCGGCAATGACCGTCACCTCCGCCCTTCCCGGGCCGTGCAGCTTCACGCCGAAGATGATCCGGGCGAGCAGCGAGTGCTCTTGCCCCACGGCGTCCGCAATCGTCTCGTAATTCCCGTACCCGTTCTGCGCCGAGATCACGAGCATACCGCTTCTGACCAGAGGCTTGACCTGCGCGATGGCGGCCGCAGTGTCAAAGGACTTGACCGCGATGATGATGAGATCGATTGTTTGTTCTTTGAGCGGTTCGATGGTCCCGAAGATGCCGTCGATCACGGTCTCGTGCCCTCCCCAGATGCCGTTGACGCGAAGCGTGCGATCCGCAAGTTCGGGGAGATATTTCTCTTTCGTGAGGGCGAAGACCTTGTGGCCGGCCCTCTTCAGGAGCGTCGCGAACACCGTGCCCAAGGCGCCGAGTCCGGTGACGAGAATCGTAGAGGGCGATGAGGTGGTCATAGGGAGAACGCAGCAACCGGCCCGGTGAGCCGTGGGCAGGTGCCTGTTTCAGGCTTTATCCGGAGAGAGTGACCCCTGGTACCGGCCAGGGGACCTCCTTCCTGTTCGATGCGATATCAGGGCGGGCATTTCGCGCAGACCGAGGTGAACAGGGCCGTGCTCAGGTACCGGTCGCCGCGGTCGGGCAGGACCACGACGATCGCGCCGCGCTTCATCCGCCTCGCCACGGCGAGCGCGCCGGTCACGGCCGCCCCGCTGCTCATGCCCGCGAAGATCCCCTCCTCGAGCGCGAGGCGGCGCGTGGTCGCGAACGCGTCGTCATCGGTCACGCTCAGGATCTCGTCCGGAAAGGAGCGGTCGAAGATCTTCGGCACGATCGACTCCTGCATGTTCTTGAGCCCCTGGATCTTGTGGCCGAGGAGCGGCTCCACGCCCACGACCCGGATGCGCGCATCATGCTCCTTCAGCCGTCTGCCCGCGCCCATGAGCGTGCCCGTGGTTCCCATGCCCGCGACGAACACGTCGATGGCGCCCTTCGTCTGTCTGATGATCTCCGGGCCTGTTGTTTCATAGTGGGCCCGTACGTTCGCCTGGTTGTCGAACTGGTTCGGCATGAAGTACCGGGCCGGCGATTCCCCCACCAGGGCCCGCGCCCGCTTGATGGCGCCGTCCGTGCCCTGGTCGCCCGGGCTCAGGATCAGCTCGGCGCCGAAGGCCTCGAGGATCTTCCTGCGCTCGAGGCTGACGCATTCCGGCATGACGAGGACGACCTTGTATCCCAGGGCCGCACCGACCATGGCCAGGCCGATGCCCGTGTTGCCCGACGTTGCTTCCAGGATCGTGTCCCCTTTTTTGATGCGGCCCGACGCTTCGGCGTCCCGCACCATGGCAAGCGCGATCCTGTCCTTGACCGAGCCGCCCGGATTGTTCCCCTCCAGTTTCGCGAAGACCTGAACGCTGGGGTTGGGGCTGAGCGACTCGAGCTTCACGAGCGGCGTGTTGCCTATGCTGTCCAGAACTCCCATGGGACCTTTCTGATCATTTTAA
>DATIZR010000089.1 GCA_035516965.1 Nitrospirota bacterium | reverse complement strand
GCGACCATCGGGAATGTTCTCTTCCGGGAAATGCTCCCGGATGAGTTCCCATTGCTCGTCTGTCAGACGCACGGCCATGACAGATAATACCGCGTCCTACGAAGATGACAAGCAAAATCTAATTTTGAGATAGGTTCTAGTTATTATCAGAAAGACCCGTAAGTCCGTCTACGCGGAATGATCAAAAAACAATCCTGCCCGTTCCCGCGCTTCGTCCACGCTATTGCTGGTCTGGACCCTGGTTGCCAGGTGGTGTCCGAATTTATAGTTTTGGGCGAAATAATGGGTGAACTCCTTCAGCCTGCCGAGCCGGTATTCAGGCCGGAAAAGCCCGTTCAGGAGATCGATAAAATTGCCGTAGACCGCTGGCAGGGATACCGCCGGCTCCGTGATGGTGCACCCGAACAGGTCGCGGGCAATTTCGGCAAAAAGCCAGGGTCTTGTAGCCGCCCCGCGGCCGAGCATCAGGCCGTCGGCTCCGGAGACGCGCAGACAGTGTTCCGCATCCTTGACAGAGAATATCCCGCCATTGGCGACTACCGGGATTGAGAGCCATTCCCTTATGCGGGCAATACACTCCCAGCGCGGCCTTCTGGCAAAGGACTCGTCCTTCAGCCGTGCGTGGACCGAGAGCATATCAATGCCCGCGTCTTGGAGCATGGTGCAGAAGGCCTTTAATTTCCGGTCGTCCAAAGCGATGCCGATCCGGATCTTTGCGGTGAGGGGGAGCGAGGTGCGTTTCCTCGCCTCTTCAACGATGCGGCGGGCATCCTCCGGCTGTTCCATCAGACCGAAGCCCGCGCCGATCCTGCCGACGGCGGGGGCCGGGCATCCCATGTTCAGATCAACAGCATCCGCCTTCAATGCATGAAGCACCTCCAGGGCCGGGGCCACCTCTTCGACCGAGGCGACGAGGAGCTGATGGGAAAGCGGCTTTTCCGAAGCGGTCCTGATCAGGTACGGGGAGACGCGGGCACTCTCCGTGGGCAGTCTTTTTGCCCCGAGCATTTCCGTTGAGAGAAGACCGACCCCGCCAAAGCCGATGATGGTCTGCCGGAGCGCGCTGTGCGTAAGGCCGGCCATCGGAGCCAGAAGCAGGGGCGGATGGATCTGAAGATTGCGAATATGGATTTGCCGTTGAGATGGTTGCATTCTACTTTCCGGTAACGTGGCAGCGCTTCTTTTCGCTATGCCTTCTCCTTCTTCTCCTTCTTCACCTTCCTCGTGCCCTCGTACAGCTCATACTCCAGCAGCCGGCATTCGATTCCGCTGTTGAAGAAGGGGATGCTGCGTTTTGGCTTGAGGCTCACCTTTTTCGCGAGCGAGGGGTTGCCCGTGAACACATAGGCCCGGTATCCCCGGCACCTCTGCTTCAGGTAATCGCCGATCCTTTTGTACAGCACATCGAGCTTTGCAGCATCGCCCATGCGCTCGCCGTAGGGGGGGTTCATGATGATGGTTCCGCTGCCCGGCAGGGGCGTTTCCGCAAAATCGCTGGCGCTGAACTCGATCAGGTGCTCCACGCCTGCGGTCATGGCGTTCTTTTTCGCCGCCTCGACCGCGCCCGGATCGATGTCCGTCGCGACGATCCTCTTGCCAAGCGATTTTCGCGATTCCCTTTTTGCCTGCTCCCGCAGGTCGTTCCAGCGAGCCTCGTTGAACCCTCTCAGGTGCATGAACCCGAAGTTGCCCCGGAGCAGGCCGGGAGCCCGGTTCAGGCCGATCAGCGCGGCCTCGATCGCGAGCGTGCCGCTGCCGCACAGGGGATTGATGAAGTGATCCTCCCCGCGCCAGCCCGTAGCAAGCACGATGGCCGCGGCAAGCGTCTCCTGGAGCGGAGCGGCAAGCGGTATCCTGCGGTAGCCGCGGCGCGAGAGCGGCTCCCCGGAGGTGTCCAGGTACAGGGTGCACTGATCTTCCTTCCAGTACAGGTGCACCACCGAGCGGTCCCGTTCGGGCCCCGAATCGGGCCGCCTGCCGGTCTTCTCCTTGATCCGGTCCACGATCGCGTCCTTGCACCTGAGGCTCGCAAAGCGCGCGTCCCTGATCGTCTCGTTCTCGACGCTTGACGTGACGCAGAGATACCCGTCCGCGGGGATGAGGTCCTCCCAGCCGATGCGCGTGATCCCGCGATACAGCTCATCGGCATTGCCTCCCGTGAACTGTTTCACCGGGAACAGCACCCGGTGCCCGGTTCTGATGTACAAATTCAACCGGAGCGTGTCGTCGAGCGTACCCTGGGTCTCGATGCCGGAAGGGATCTCGGAAAGGACGGGAAGGCCGAGGGAACGGACCTCTTCGCGCAGGAACGGGGGGATGCCCCGAGAGCAGGTGATCAGGATCCTGGACGTCTCGGTGAGAGGACTCCCCGGGTTCACCCGATCCCCCCGGGCAGCTGCGTGCAATCGTTGAAGATGCGGACCGTGCAGACGCGGCACCGCTCGGGATCGAGCCTCGTGAAGAGGAGGCTCTTTTCCGCCTCGCTTTTGGACCGAAAGAGGTTCTCCTCCCCGATCCGCTTCGCGTAGCCGCCGCGCCGCAGGACGTCGATCACCTCGCCCTTGAGCGAGCAGAGATAGAGCTTGCGGCCGGTCAGGTGCAGGCGGTGCGCCTCGTTTGCCAGCATCTCGCACCCGGCGACATCGATGAAGTTGATGCCGCCGCCCACGATCAGGATATGGGCCTGTTCGGGATTCTCCTTGGTGATGCGGTGCAGCTCCTCGGCGATGTGGTTCACGGCGCCGAAAAAGAGCGACCCGTCGATCCGGACGATCTTGAGCTGGGGGCACTCGGGGGAAGGCTTTTTCAGGACATTCACGAAGCCGCGCCTGCCGCTGTCCGCGTCCGGCACCAGCGTGATGACCCGCGGGTGGGAGGTGCGGTTCAGGTAGAGCAGCAGCGAAAGGATGACGCCGACGTAGATGGCGAACTCGAGCTCGACCAGGAGCGTGGCGACAAAGGTGACGGCGAGCACGCCCGCTTCCTGCCTGCTGGTCCGTATGATGGTTCTGATATGATGAAAATCAACGAGGCCGTAGGCAACGAGCAGGAGCACGCCCGCCATGGAAGCGATCGGGAGATGGGCGGTGAGCGGCGCGACCAGCAGCAGTACGATGGCAAGGGTGACGGCCGCATAGACCGCCGCCATGGGCGTCTGGGCCCCGACCTCGTAGTTGAGACCGGTCCGGGTGAAGGACCCCGACGCGGCGTAGCTCGAGAAGAAGCTGCCCACGATGTTCGAGAGGCCCTGACCGATGAACTCCTGGTTGCTGTCGATGCGCTGGTGCGAACGGGCTGCCACGGCGCGCGCGATGGAGACCGCCTCGGCGAGGCCGAGCATGGCGACGGCGAGCGCCGCCGGGGCGAGCGACCGGATGGATGCCGTTGACAGGTCGGGCGTTGACAGCGGCGGCAGGCGGTCCGGCAGGGAGCCGATCAGCCGGACGCCGTGCTCCGCGCCGTGCAGAGCCGCGGCCACGAGGCTCCCGATGACCATGGCGAACAGCATCCCCGGCCACCGCGGCAACGTCCGTTTGAAGAAGAGGGCCGCGGCCAGGGTGACGAGTGCGATCACGAGCACGTACGGGTTCGAATCCGGCAGTTTGCGGAACAGGTCCCCCACGACGTGGACGAAGGCGTGGTGCTTCGAGCCGGGAACGCCGAGGAAATTGCCGAGCTGGCTCGTCGCGATGAGCAGCGCGGCGCCGGCGGTGAACCCGACTACCACGGAGTGCGAAACGAAGTTGACGAGCGTGCCGAGGCGGGCGAGCCCGAGGGACAGCTGAAAAAATCCGGCGAGGAAGGTTAGCGTGAGCACCATCTGGATGTAGGCCGCGCTCGCCGGCTCCGCCAGGGGGCTGATGGTGGTGAACAGGACGATCGAGATGGCGGTCGTGGGGCCGGAGATGAGGTGATAGGAGGAGCCGAACAGGGCCGCGATCATGGCCGGAACGATGGCGGAGTAGAGCCCGTATTCGGGGGGCAGTCCGGCGATCATCGCGAAGGCGACGCCCTGCGGAAGCACGATGATCGCGCCGGTGATGCCCGCCAGCAGGTCGGCCCGCGAGGACTTGCGCGTAATCAGGCGGCGCCAGCGGAGGAAGGGAAACACTTTTTCCCGGCGTTCCGTCGGCCAATGACCTCTCTTTTTTCCGTTCCCCATCGCGCTCCCGTGGCAGCAGGCACCTGTTCGAAAGTATACACGCTTCCCCGGTGCGAGTCCAGCCGTGACCAAGGAGGAGGCAGGATCCGGCGGAGCGCCTCCGGACGGGAGGAGAGTATGATTTCGTCCGCAATTCCGGGTAGTTCCGCGCAGCAAATCCACTTTTGTTCTTGTAATCGATTTTTGCTTCTGTTATTATGTTCGGGTTTTGGAGGTCAACGTGCAAAAGGCAGACCTTACAACCAGATCGATCGCCTGTTTCGTAGACCTCCTGATCGTCATCGCGCTGTGGCGGCTGCCCGACGTCCTCGGGTTCCTGTCCGCGTGCGGCTATATCCTGGTCCGGGACGGGTTGTTCCAGGGCCGAAGCGTCGGCAAGAAGCTGATCGGCCTGCGCGTCGCCGGGGAAGAGGCGGAAGCTCCAGCACCGGCCTACCGGGAATCGATCATCAGGAACACTCCCCTCGCCGCGGCGTCGATTCTTTTTTTAATACCCTACGCCGGCTGGGTGCTCGGGCCGGCCGCGGGCGTTGTGGAAGGGCTGGTCGCGCTGGGCGACGACAGGGGTATGCGCATCGGCGACATGCTCGCCAGGACATGGGTCGTTCAGCCGATACCGGCACCGGCTAAAACTGCTCCGGTCGCGGAGCCCCCGGCCTCGGACCCGTCCCCTGGCATCGGCGAGAAAGGCGAGAAACAGGATCCATTACCGTAACCATACGGTCACCTGCATTCTAAGCGGTCGGAACAGCACGAGGATCACATGGTAACGGTTTGCACGGCACGTCCGGCAAGGCGCGGGAGCGCATTCACCGGGCGCGCCGATGACAGGCCCGCAAGGAAAGGAGCTATTGCAAAACAATGTTCATCAACACTATCATGGGCTGGTTTTCCAATGACATGGCCATCGACCTGGGCACGGCCAACACCCTCGTTTACGTCAAGGGAAGGGGCATTGTGTGCAACGAACCCTCGGTGGTCGCCATGTCGGTGCGGACCGGCAAGGTGCTCGCCGTCGGGTCCGAGGCCAAGAAGATGCTCGGCCGCACGCCGGGCGATGTCAAGACGATCCGGCCGATCAAGGATGGCGTGATCTCAGACTTCGATGTGACCGGCGAAATGCTCCGCTACTTCATCCAGCGCGTGCACAACCGCAAGTCCTTCATGCGGCCCCGCATCGTGATCGGCGTTCCCTCCGGCATCACCCAGGTGGAACAGCGGGCGGTCAAGGACGCCGCGGTCACCTCCGGCGGCCGCGATGTCTACCTGATTGAAGAGCCGGTGGCGGCCGCTATCGGGACCGGCCTCCCCATCTCCGAGCCCTCGGGCAATATGATCGTCGACATCGGCGGCGGCACGACGGACATCGCCGTCATCTCCATGGACGGCGTCGTCTACAGCAAGGCCATCCGCGTGGGCGGCGACAAGATGGACGAGGCGATCATCAACTACATCAAGCGCAAGTACAACCTTCTGATCGGCGAGATGATGGCCGAGCAGATCAAGCTGGAACTCGGCTCCGCGTACAAGATCGACAGCCAGCGCCAGACCATGGAGATCAAGGGGCGGGACCTGGTCTCCGGCATTCCCAAGACGCTCATTCTCGACGACGACGAGGTCCGCGAGTCGCTTGCCGACCCGGTCAGCCAGATCCTAAACGGCATCAAGCAGGCGCTGGAGAACACGCCGCCGGAGCTCTCGGCGGACATCGTGGACAAGGGGATCGTGCTGGCGGGCGGCGGAGCGCTGCTCAAGGGCATGGATGTCTTCCTGCGCGAGGAGACGTCGCTCCCAATCATCATCGCCGAGGACCCGCTCACCTGCGTTGTGCTCGGGGCGGGCAAGGTCCTCGATGACGAGGACATCCTCCAGAAGGTCAGGATGTAGCCCCCTCTTTTGCCGGGGGCTTTTTCGGAATTCAGTCATTGTGAATAAATTGCCACGACGCGCAGATCGCGCGCGAAGCACCCATGCATTTGCTCGTGCCGTCTTCAGACGTTCTTCGCGTTCCTCCTGTTTTTCGTGGTGACGATTGATGAGATCCCGGCTTCGGGTTTGAAGACCCCTGGCGGGGGAGACGGAGAACAGCAGCAGGCATGCCCGGCTTCATAGTAAGACACACAAAGCTCCTGATCATGCTCGGGCTCTTCCTGGTCCTGTTCTGGCTGGTGACGTACCAGGTGAAGTCCGGCCGCCTGACCTTTATGGAGAAACCCGTCCTCGCGGTGTCCGCGGCCTTCGAGCGGATCGTCACCGCTCCTTTTCGTTTTGCCGACTCAGCGATCAACGGCTATGTTTTCCTCGTCCGCGCTGCCCGCGAGAACGAGCGCCTGAAGCAGGAGATGGACCGGCTGAGGCTCGAGAACTCGATCGCCGGCGAGCTGCTGGGCGAGAACGAGCGGCTGCGGGACCTCCTGGGATTCAAGAAGCTCCCTCCCCTCTCATCGGTCGCGGCCCAGATCATCGCCAAGGACGCCTCGCCCTCGTCCCGCACGATCACCCTCGACAAGGGCTCCGGGGACGGCGTCGTGAAGGACCGCGCGGTAATATCCGCGGGCGGGGTCATCGGCAAGGTCCAGGCCTCGCTCCCGGGCTCCGCGAAGGTGATCCTGCTGACCGACCCGGGCAGTACGATCGCCGTCCGGGTGCAGCGGAACCGGGAAGAGGGGCTGCTCGAAGGCAAACTGGAGCGGTGCGCGCTCAAGTACGTGTCCTACTATGCCGATATCCAGGAGGGGGACCTGCTGGTGACCTCCGGGCTTGACGGGATCTTTCCCAAGGGTCTGCCCGTCGCCACCGTCGTCAGCGTCTCGAAGCATGAGGCCACGGCGTTCCAGACCGTCCTGGCCAGGCCCGTGGTGCGGCTCTCCCGGCTGGAAGAGGCTCTGGTGCTCGTCCCATGAAGACCCGCGTGTACCTCGCGATGCTGCTCCTGATCATTCCCGTCCAGGCGAGCCTGTTCGGCCCGCTGTCCCTGGCGGGGATCAAGCCCGACCTTTCCCTGGCACTCGTCTACAGCATCGGCCTGTTGACCGGTCCGGCCGAGGCGGCCTTCGCGGGCATGGCTGTCGGCCTGGTCCTGGACATCGGATCGGCGAGCCTGATCGGCATGAACGCCATGACCAAGGGCCTCATCGGCCTCGGCGCCGGTCTCCTGGGGAGACAGGTCCTGGACATTGCGAGTCCCATGAACGCGGTGTTCCTGTCGGCTTTTTCACTCGCGGAGAGCATTATTATCGCCTTGCTCCTGCAGACCTTTTACGGAGAGGTCCCGTTCTTCAGTCTCTTCCTGGAGCGGATGCTCCCGCAGGCCCTGTACACCGGGGTCCTCGGGACCCTGCTCCTGGGGTTCATCAGCCGCAGAAAGGTCCTCGGTGCGCTGGTGCGGCGGTCGCTTTTGAAGGAGTAGCAGATGTTGCAGCAGGACAGTCCCATCGATATTCAGAGAAGGCTGCCGTTCCTGGCGGCGTTCATCGTTGTGTTCGTCGTCATCCTCCTCGGCAGGCTCTGGTACCTCCAGGCAGTCAAAGGAGACTTCTACCAGGAGCAGGCGGAGAGCAACCGGATACGGCCGGTGAAGCTCAGGCCCCCCCGCGGCATCATTTACGACCGCTACGGCAGGCCGCTCGTCGAGAGCGTGCTGACCTTCGACATTTCCCTCGTTCCCGAGGACGCTCCGGACCTCGATGCGACCATAGACAAGCTCGCCTCGCTGATCAAGACCACTCCCGCCGCGATCCGCGCGGCCCTCGACGATGCCGAGTCTATCAGGACCAAGTACGACCCGGTCAAGGTCAAGGAGGAGGCTCCCTGGGACCTGGTCGCCCTCATCGAAGCGCACCAGGAAGAGCTCCCCGGCGCGATCATCGAACCGGAGCACCGCAGGCACTATCCCTATGACGGCCTTGCCTCGCACCAGCTCGGCTATATCGGCAAGGTGTCGCAGACCCAGCGCAGGCAGGAGCAGGCCGATATCGGCCTCCTGACCGGCCAGGGCGGGCTCGAAAAGGTCTACGACAAGTACCTTCGCGGAGTTGCCGGGAGGCGGATGATCCAGGTGAACGCGGCGGGCAGAAAAGTGAAGGACCTGGGGATCGAGGAGCCGCGGCCGGGCACGGACCTCTATCTCACGATCGACCTGGACGTCCAGCGGGCCGCCGAAGAAGGGCTCGGCGAACAGGCGGGCGCCGTCGTCGCCCTGGACACGGATACCGGCGAGATCCTCGCTCTCGCGAGCCATCCGAACTATGACCCGAACCTGTTCCCGCGGGGCATATCCCCGACGGACTGGGTGCGCCTCATGAACGATCCGTCCCACCCGCTGTACAACCGCGCTATTCAAAGCGTCTACCCCCCGGGCTCCACATTCAAGATCATCGTGTCCCTCGCCGGTCTCGAATCGGGCGTGATAAAGCCCGATGAAAAGATCACCTGCCATGGCTCGCTCAGGCTCGGCAATCACACGTTCCGGTGCTGGAAGAAGGAAGGGCACGGGGCGATTTCATTCCATCGGGCGCTCGTCGAGTCCTGCGACGTCTACTTTTATACGATGGGCGACCGGATCGGCTGGGACCGCGTCGCAGAGTATGCGAGAAAGCTCGGATACGGGAGCCTGACCGGGATCCTCCTGCCTGATGAGAAGCCGGGCCTGGTCCCCACGACCGAGTGGAAGAAAAAACGTACGGGCGATGTCTGGCGCACGGCCGACTCCTACATCAATTCCATCGGCCAGGGGTTCCTGCAGGTGAGCCCGATCCAGGCGGCGCAGATGATCAGCGCCGTGGCGAACGGCGGCACCTTCTACCGTCCCACGCTCCTCAAGTGGACCAGGAACCGGGAGACCGGAGAGACAAAGGCCGCTTCAACGGAGCATAAACGCCAGATCACCATCGATCCCGCGGCACTCGAAGCAGTGCGGAGCGCGCTCCTGGGCGTCACCTCGGAGCCGGGCGGCACCGCGCACGGCGCGGCCACTCCGCTGGCGAGCGTGGCAGGCAAGACCGGCACGGCCCAGGTCATTGCCCAGAAGGTCGCCGGCAGGAAGCTCGCCCAGAACATCGCGGACCACGCCTGGTTCGTCGCGTACGCGCCGGCCGATCATCCGAAGATCGGCGTGGCAGTGCTGGTCGAGCACGGCGGACACGGCGGCGCCACGGCCGCCCCGGTCGCCCGGAAGGTGATCGAGGCATTCATGAAGAATGAGGAGTACATGAAGCATGCTGGACCGCAGACAGCTCGCTAATATGCCCTGGGGCCTGGTCACCCTCATTTTCGCCATCGCGCTGTTCGGCGTGACCACGGTTTACAGCGCGACCTATACGCCCCATGGCCCGTCGCCCCTGTTCTACAAGCAGTTGATCTGGACGGCTCTGGGCGCTCTGATCATGATGGCCGCGCTCGTTCCCGACTACCACACCGTGGGCCGCTACGCCTACGTCCTCTACGCCGTTTCCCTCGTGCTGCTGCTCCTGGTCATGGTGATGGGCAGGACGGGCATGGGCGCGCAGCGCTGGCTCGCGATCGGGTCCTTTGCCTTCCAGCCCTCGGAGCTCGCCAAGCTTTCCGTGACGCTGGCGCTCGCCCGGTACTTCGCCGAGGACCCGAAGGGCGGTGGCTACGGCCTCCGGGACCTGGCCATCCCGGGCGCCATGGTGGTGGTCCCGGTCCTGCTCGTCTTGAAGCAGCCCGACCTCGGTACGGCCATGATGCTGGTCCTCACGTCGTCGCTCATCGTCATGCTCGCCGGGGTCCGTATGCGGGCGGTCCTTGCGGTGGTCGTCGTCTGCGCCACGATCGCCTCTTCCGTCTTCCTCGTGCCGCCGGTCCGCCATAAGATCTGGGGAAAGCTGAAGCCCTACCAGCAGAACAGGATCAAGGCCTTCGTGGATCCGAGCTCGGACCCGCTCGGCAGCGGCTACCACGCGAACCAGTCCAAGATCGCCGTGGGCTCGGGACAGCTTTTGGGCAAGGGGTTCCGGAAGGGCACCCAAAGCCAGATGGCCTTCCTGCCCGAGCGCCATACGGACTTCATCTTCGCGGTGATCTCGGAGGAGCGGGGCTTCGTAGGCTCGGCGCTGCTGCTCCTCCTGTATCTCGTGCTGCTGCTCGCCGGCATTGATGCGGCCAAGAATGCCAAGGACCGCCTCGGCGTGCTCATGGCCGGCGGCATCGTTTCGATGATCGCCCTGTATGTCATCATCAATGTCGGCATGGCGGTTGGCATCGTTCCCGTCGTCGGCGTTCCGCTGCCCCTCGTCAGCTACGGCGGGACCTCGATCATCACCACCTTTCTCGCTATCGGGCTGCTCTTGAACATCCAGACGCGGCGGTTTATGCTGTTCTACTAACTGCAGCGACAGGCGACACGCGTCGAGCGCTGCCTTCCCTCGTCTCTGGTCACTTGCCACTGACTTTTATCAATGGAGCTTCATGTACGAAGATTTCCTCCCCCTTGTCCAGAAACCCGCGCGATACATCAACACCGAGATCAACGCCGTCCATAAGGACCATGCGAGTGTCAGGACCAGTGTCTGCCTCTTCTTTCCCGACGCCTACGAGGTCGGCATGTCCCATCTCGGTATCCGCATTCTCTACGATATCCTGAACAGGAGGGAGGACACGGTGTGCGAGCGCGTGTTCTCGCCCTGGACCGATTACGAGGAGAAGCTCCGCAGCTCGGGAAGGCCGCTCAGGAGCCTCGAATCGAACACTCCCCTCTCCGAATTCGACATCATCGGGATCTCGCTCCAGTACGAGCTGTCGTACACCAACATCCTGGCCGGACTCGAACTCGCGGGCATACCCGTGCGCGCACAGGACCGCTCGGACAGCCACCCCCTGGTCGTGGCGGGCGGCCCCTGCGCCGTGAATCCTGAACCGCTTTCGGACTTCATCGACGTGTTCTTCATCGGCGAGGCCGAGGAAGCCGTCCATGAGCTCGTCGAGCTCAGGCAACAATACCCTTCCCGCCAACAGTTCCTGCGCGAGGCGGCGGGGCGCGAGGGCTTTTATGTAACGGCCCCGGGTCCAACTCCGGTCCGGCGGCGCTACATCAACGATATCGACGCCGCCCCCTATCCCGAGCGTCCGCTCCTGCCGCTCCTGAAGCCGGTGCACGACCGCGTGAGCGTAGAAATTGCCCGGGGCTGCATCCGCGGCTGCCGCTTCTGCCAGGCCGGCATCATCTACCGCCCGTTCCGGGAGCGGAGCCCGGAGCGGATCAGGGACATCCTGCACTCGTCCCTGGCCTGCACGGGCTACGAGGAGCTCTCCCTCGCCTCGCTCAGTTCGGGCGATCACTCGGCGATCGAGCCACTGATCGTGGAGCTTATGAAGACCTACCGCGACAGCCGGGTCTCGGTCTCGCTCCCGTCGCTCCGCGTCGGCACGCTCACGCCGGCCATGATCGCGGCCATCGCGGAGACGCGCAAGACCGGGTTCACCCTTGCGCCCGAGGCCGGCACCGAGCGGCTCCGCCGCGTGATCAACAAGCCGGTGAGCGACCCGGACCTGATCGATGCGGCGGAGACCATCTTCGCGAGCGGCTGGAGCGTCGTGAAGCTCTATTTCATGGTGGGACTGCCGACCGAGACGGACGAGGACCTGGACGGCATCATCAGGCTCGGCAGTGAGCTCCTGGCCCGCGGCAAACGCGTTTCGAAGCGCCACATCCAGATCAACATCAGTGTCTCGACCTTTGTACCCAAGCCCCATACGCCCTTTCAATGGTCCGGGCAGGCATCGCTGGATGAGATCAGGCGCAAGCAGGCGTATCTCGCAAAGGGGCTCCGCAAGCGCGGCATCAACCTGAAGCTGCACGACCCGGAGACGAGCCTGCTCGAAGCCGTGTTCGCCCGGGGCGACAGGACGCTCGGCAGAGTGCTCGAAGAGGCGTTCCGCAGGGGATGCCGCTTCGACGGCTGGACCGAGTGCTTTGACTTCGGGAAGTGGAGCGGGGCCTTCGCCGCCTGCGGGATGGACCCTTCGGTCCTCGCCTGCCGGTCGTTCACGCTTGACGACGCACTTCCCTGGGACCATATCAAGACCGGCGTGACGAAGCAGTTCCTGAAAGAGGAGTATCAGCGGGCGGCTGCGGCGGAGATCACGGAGAATTGCCGCACCGAGTGCATGCACTGCGGCATCGGCTGCGGGGACGGCGGGACGCGGGAGCTCGGCGTGCCTGTTCCTCCCAGCAGGGAACCAAAGGCAGCAGTGAGCGGGGCAAGCGGGAGACAGGCTGCCCCTCCCGTGGCCACGACGCGCATCAGGATGAAGTTTTCCAAGACCGGAAGGGTCCGGTTCCTCTCCCATCTCGATTTCATGGTCCTGTTGCACCGCTGCGCAGTCCGAGCGGGGGTGCCGGTCGCCTATTCCCAGGGGTTCAATCCTCATCCCAGGATCGCCTTCGGGCCTGCGCTGTCCGTGGGGATCGAGAGCGAGGCGGAGTACCTGGACATGGACACGGATCCCTTCGTCGACCTGCTGCAGGTCACGAAAGACCTGAACAACAGCCTTCCCGAGGGGATCAGGATCCTCGAGAGCCGGATCGTTCCGCACAGCGCGCCGTCGCTTTCCGGCTGCATCAGCAGGTACGACTATCGTGTCGCTGTGCCCGAGGCGATGGCGGGCTCCCTGGCTGACCGTGTGGCCCGCTTCCTGGAGCGCCCGTCGATCATCGTAACGAAGGAAGGCCGGTCAAAGGACCTGCGTCCCTGCATCGTGGCAATGGGAGTATCCGTGTCTTCCGGCGGGGAGGGGCTCCTGCTCACGCTCCGGGACCATGGCCAGGTCAGGCCGCGCGTGCACGACGTGGTTGCTCAATGTTTCGAGACGGGTCCGGAGCAGACGCTCCAGTTCAGGATCAAACGGGTCGGCATGTATTGCCAGACCCCGGATGGATGGGCGAGCCCGATGGATGGGGAGAGTCAGGAAGGCAGGAAAAAGCTGCCCTGAAGGGAAATTTCTTCCTTACCTACGCGGCCGGGGTGGCGGCGGGGTACTTGTTCATCCGCTCGTCGGTGATAAAGGTCCGGTCGGCGAAGCAGGGCAGGAGGCTCGGAACGACCGTGTTCCTGCCCGCGTGCTTTGCCTTGTACAGGCGTTCGTCGGCTTCACCCAAGAGCGCGGCGCTCCCAACCTTGTTCTCGATGCTTGCCACACCGAAGCTCGCGGTTATCGAGAGGCTTCTCCCGTTGATGGCGATCCCGGTCTCGGCGATCTTTTTCCTGAGCTTGTCTGCGAGCTGGACCGCGGGATAGAGTGCCGTGTCCGGAAGGACCAGCAGGAACTCCTCGCCGCCGAACCGCGCCACGTAATCTGATTTTCGGATCAGAGAAGGAAGCAGCAGCGACAGCGCCTTCAACACCGCGTCCCCTGCCTGATGACCGTATGCGTCGTTCACGTCCTTGAAATTGTCAACATCCACCATGATGACCGAGAGTTCGGTATGGTGCCGCCTGGCATAGGCGATGTCGCTCTCGAGCAGCCTGTCCAATGCCCGCCTGTTATAGCAGTTCGTGAGCGGGTCGATGGCGGCCGCATTTTCGAGCTGCTGGATGTTCAGGTTCTTTTCGAGCGCGATGTTGATGGAGCTCACGATCGTGCTGATGATGCTGTTATGGTAATCGAGCATCCTCCTCCGGGGCAGAATATACAGCCGGGCGATGTTATCCATGATCCCGTAGGAAATCAGTTTATTGAGGTCTAGAGCGTCAGGATTATGACTGTTTTCAGGGTTGGTGGACCTGAAATCATGCAGCCAATAGTCAACATTTTGACCTCCGAACTCCTTTGAAACGTACTCGGCAAAGCATCCGCTATATGCTCTCGGGTCGATCCAGAGGTCCAGGCCGGACCCTTTCTTCAGTGCAAAGCCGAAAAGCTCGTAATTCAGGATCTCTTTCAGGCAGCATGAAACTTCATGAAGAATCCCGTTCATATCCCTGTGCTGATTGATCTTCAGGATATACTCGCTCAGGGTCTCATAATCGATTCCGCGCGCGATCCTGTATCCGAGTTCCAAGGCTGTACGGGTCTTGTCTATGGCTCTTTTTATCTTGATGATCATGTCTGGCCCCTTTCTCTTACAATAAAAGCAAGTTTAATGCCAATTATGAAACCGCGTCCGATGAAGGCTCTATTCGCCCTTCAACCGGTCAGCGCTCCAATCCCTCAGAGCTTTTTGTCCTTGAATTCGCTGCCGCTCTATTATATAGTTGGTCGTATGCAGAATATTCGTCAGCGGTGAGGAGAAATTCATGTCATCAGAGATCATCGTGAACGCAGGCCGGGAAGAGACTCGGGTGGCCCTGCTCGAGAACGGTCTGGTAACCGAAATATTCATCGACCGCAAAAAGGACCGCGGCATCGCCGGGAACGTCTACAAGGCCCGGGTCATGAAGGTCCTGCCCGGCATGCAGGCTGCCTTTGTGGACATCGGGCTCGAAAAATCCGCTTTCCTGTATGTCGGGGACGTCTTCGACAGCACCTCGGAATACACACCCCTGATGGAGGATGAGGGGCTGGAGCTCGAGGTGGAGCCCAAGCGCAAGCGCTCCCACGCGAACCAGATCGAGGACCTGCTCCAGGAGGGCCAGGAGATCCTCGTCCAGGTCTCCAAGGAGCCCATCAGCACCAAGGGCGCCCGCGTCACGACGTACATCAGCATTCCCGGCAGGTACCTGGTCATGATGCCCGGCGTTCACCACATCGGGGTGTCCCGACGGATCGAGAACGGCGAGGAGCGCAAGCGCCTGCGCGAGATCGTGGGCCGGCTGCGCAGGCCGAACACGGGCTACATCATCAGGACCGCCAGCCAGGGAAGGAGCGAGGAGGAGTTCACGGCGGACATCGAGTTCCTCGCCCGGCTCTGGGAGACCATTCAGAAAAAGAGGGAACGGACCTCGGCTCCGGCCCTCCTGCACAACGAACTTGACCTCGTCTTCCGCGTGATCAGGGACACCTTCACCCGCGATGTGGACCGCATGGTCATCGACTCCGATGAGGAGTACCAGCGCGTGAAGGACTTCATCGAAGCATCGGTACCGGGGCTCGGACGGCGGGTGAAGCCCTATGACGGGGACGAGCCGATCTTCGAGCACTACGGCGTGGAGATCGAGATCTCGCGCGCCCTGGGAAGGAAGGTGTGGCTCAAGTCCGGCGGGTACATCATCATCGACCAGACCGAGGCGCTCACGACCATCGACGTGAACACCGGCCGCTACGTGGGGAAACGTTCCCTCGAGGACACCATCTTAAAGACAAACCTCGAGGCCCTGCGCGAGATCGCCTACCAGCTCAGGCTCAGGAACATCGGCGGCATCATCATCCTGGATTTCATCGACATGGAACGCGAGGACAACCGCCGCAGGGTGTATTCCGCGCTCCAGGAGGCCCTCTCGAGCGACAAGGCAAAGACCACGATCTCCCACATCTCGCCGATCGGCCTGATCGAAATGACCCGCAAGCGCATCCGCGAAAGCCTCGGCCGCACGCTGTGCGAGTCCTGCCCCTACTGCGACGGCCGCGGCCACATCAAGTCGGCGCGCACGATCTGCTACGAGGTCTTCCGTGCCATCCGCCGCGCTTTCAGCGAATCCGAAGAGAAGAAGGCGCTGGTCACGGTGAACTCCGTTGTCGCGGACATGATGTACGACGAGGAGCGGCAGGGCGTGGAGGAGCTGGAACGGGAATTCCAGAAGAAGATCGTGATCAAGGCCGACCCGAACCTGCACCAGGAGCAGTATGAGGTCGTGATGGTGTAGGGAGCTCATGGCAGTGACCCACGTTCTGTTATGCCTGCATCGCTTGGGCCGGGATTCGCTTCCCAGCCTTTAAAGAAAGCGGATTCAGGCAGGAATTTTTCGGGAATGACGGCCTCCGCGACTGCCGGGTCTCAATAGTATCTCAAACGCCGGAAAACCTTGATAACTGCCTTCCTTCGAGACCACCCGCGTTCCCCGGTTCAAACGAGAGCATCCGATTTCATTCGCGCCTCCCCGCGTGCCGACCATTCCTTCCTCAATATCTTCACGCGAATCAATAACTCCAGTGCCGAAGTTTCCCGGAAAGTGTCGACGCTTCCTGCCTTCGTGCCGATATCAGTGCGGAACACGCATACTTTTGACCTATTGACTATCACCGTATTTTTGATATCTATTAGGTAGTTAATTGTTAACGAATGCGTGGGGGAGGGAAGGCCCGCCTGCTGCATGATTCGCATTCGAGAAAGGAGTTCCTATGTTCTCCCTGTTAAAAATCTTGCGATCCGGCATTCTGCCTGCAATGATAGCGTTCTCACTGGCGTCCGGCGCGGCGGCTGCCAGCCCGAAGGCCTATGTCGGAAACTTCAAGGATAATACGGTAAGTGTGATCGATACGGCCGCTGGGACTGTTGTCGCAACGATCCCGGTCGCTCCCGGGCCTCACGGCATGACCATTACGCCCGATGGCCGATGGGTCTATGTGAGCAGCGACGGAGCCTCGGTCGTCAGCGTCATCGACACCGCTTCTGACCGCGTTACGGGAACGATCGAGGTCGGCAAGTCGCCGCATGGCGTAACGTTCGTGCCCGGAAAGGGGCTGCTCCTGGTCGCGGTGAACGGCGAGGACAGGATAGCCTTCGTTGACACGGCGAAACAGGCTGTGGTCGCCAGCGTCGGCGTCGGGAAGCCCCATACCATCGGGGTCAGTCCGGACGGCAGGGTGGCATATGTATCATCGCAGGTGCCCGGCCGCTTCGAAATTGTTGTCATCGACCTCGTCGCACGCAAGGTCGTGCGCACGGTCCCGCTCGACAAGACGCCCCGCGACCTGGAATACAGCCCGGACGGCAAGGCGGTCTATTTTACCAAGGCCGGCTCAAATACCGTAGAGGTGCTCGATCCCGCATCGGACAAGATCGTCGCGGAGATCCCCACGGGAGCGTCCCCGCACTACGTGAACCACCCCCGCAACACGATATTCGGCATGGC
Source organism: Nitrospirota bacterium (assembly GCA_035516965.1). Taxonomy (NCBI): domain Bacteria; kingdom Pseudomonadati; phylum Nitrospirota; species Nitrospirota bacterium. The sequence goes on along the minus strand of DATIZR010000089.1, from coordinate 7,884 downwards.
TATCGTGCAGGGGCCCGGCGAACTCTTTTTATTCGACCCGGTGACCAACAAGCCGGTGCGCAGCATCAAGGTTGGCGATCAGCCCCACTGGCTCGCCCTCTCCAGCGACGGCAAGACCGCCTATGTAACGAACGAAGGCTCGAATACCCTCTCGATCGTAGACATCACGGGCGGGAAGACCACGACGGTCGCCGTGGGTAGCCAGCCGCGCAAGATCGTCGTCCAGCCGCTCGCCGGCGACCCGAAGGTTTCGATCGAGAATTTTGCCTTTGTCCCTCAGGTGGTAACCATCACCCCGGGCGAGAGCATCACGTGGAGCAATAACGACGGCGGTCCGCACGCGATCGCGTTCAAGGACGGTGTTGCGGCCGGCTCCGACACCCTTTTCCCCGGGAAGACATACAGCAGAACCTTCGACAAGCCGGGAACGTACGAGTATTTCTGCTCGATCCATACGTACATGACCGGGCGGATTGAGGTGCGCGCACCCTAGCAGGAGCGCGGCAGGGATTGAACCGAGTCAAGGAGTGAAAGCGGGGAAGAGTGCTGCGCCGATTGAGTGGATCACAGGATTGCTTTCCCTCGTATCGGCGTGTGAGCATGCTTGCAGCTCATCTTCGGGCCACGAAAGCCGGCATCACGCCGAAGATCGCAATCAGCAGATAGAAAACCGTCCCCGACACCGGGTCCTGGTTCGCCAGGTACTGCCTGATCGTCATTCCCCAGAGCCAGCCAACCATCGAAACTTCCGAAGCGATCAAGAGTCCAAATGCGAGTAGACCGACACCAAGCCGAGCTGACAGCGCTGCCGGCACTTCGAATTGCCGAACGACCCACCGTGCCGCAAGAATGGTCACTGCGATCATGATGGGCGCTTCCATCAGCTCGGCGGCCCTTACGCCGACACGCGGGACAAGCCACAGGACTCGAATGGGCCCGAGTATGAAGCCCGCCCCGAACACAAGAACGAAATAAAGAATGCCCGCCTTGAGAGTCCGCATGATGATTTCCCGCCTCCCCGTACAGGGAAACAGCGTGATGCCGGTTGATCGCAGAATATGTATTTTGATTCCAAAATGGCAGACAAAATTATTCTACCATGGAGTCCGGGAAGTGCGTGAAGATTATTCGCGGTGTTCGACTTTTATTTTCCTTCACTCCCCCTTCGTTGTCGCCGGCCTTGGAGAACGTTCCGTTATCCTCTTATTGAGCAGAGCTGGAGTTTTGAACCCGTTGCGCCAACCAGTTCCGACACACGCCGGGAAAGAACTATAATCAAAGGTAAGGCCAGCTGCAATGCCGTCTCGCCCGCAGCAGTGGTGCGGGGCATGCATCTCAAAAGGAGCGCGCCATGTTCATCTCTCGCAACCTCATGACCCCGAAGAGAATGATGGGGTCCCCGGTCATTCTTCTCTTTTCAGGTTTGATCATCGCGACCCTTGCCAATACTTCCTATGCGCAGGAGGTCCGCTACTATCCCGTCCCACAGGGCTCCCATCCTCATGACGTGGCGCCCGCGCCGGATGGCACGGTCTGGTACACCGCCCAAGCCAGGGGCGCCCTCGGGAGACTGGACCCGAGGACCGGCAAGACCGATCAGATACCGCTCGGCAGCGGCTCCGCGCCGCACGGCGTGATCATAGGCCCCGACAAGGCAGCCTGGGTCACGGACGGCGGGCAGAACGCCATCGTCCGCGTCAATCCCGCTACCAGGGCGGTCAAGGTCTATCCCCTGCCGAAAGGCAGCAGATACGGGAACCTCAACACGGCGGCCTTTGACGGGAAGGGCATCCTCTGGTTCACGGGACAGAGCGGCGTCTACGGACGACTTGATCCGAAAACGGGACGCCTCGAGATGTACGATGCCCCCCGCGGCTGGGGTCCCTACGGCATGACGGGAACGCCGAACGGCGATATTTACTTCGCATCTCTTGCAGGTAATTATGTCGCACGAATCGATACAGCAACAGGCAGGGCCCAGGTGATCGAGCCACCAACGAAGGGCCAGGGAGCCCGGCGCGTCTGGTCGGATTCGGCAGGACGGATCTGGGTCAGCGAGTGGAACTCGGGCCGGGTGAGCGTCTATGATCCGAAGACAAGCGGATGGCAAAGCTGGAAGCTTCCCGGCGACTCCCCCCGCGCCTATGCCGTGTATGTGGACGAAATGGACGTTGTCTGGCTGACGGATTTCGCATCGAACGCCATTGTACGCTTCGACCCCAAGACCGGAGCGTTTAAGAGCTTTCCGAGCGACCGCAGGGGTGCGAACGTGCGCCAGCTTCTCGGCAGGCCGGGAGAGATCTGGGGGGCGGAGTCAGGGAACGACCGGCTGGTGCTCATCGAGGTCAAGTAGCTTTGGGGGCAGGGAGGACAGAATCCCGGTCGGGATCAAGGGGCAATATCGCCGCCGCTGCCGGTGCTCATGTTCGTCGCCGTCCCGCTCTCGGGACGACAATAGCGCCCTCGCTGAAGCTGCCCAGCACCTCAGCCTTTCCCTTCAGATACAGTCTCCCGACGAGGGCGCCGGTCACGGCATCAAGCTCATCACCGTTCATATTCCTCTCGAGCCCCTTGAGCCCGAGTTTCTCCAGCCCTCGCCGCAGCCTTGAAAGCCCGCCCTGTTTGCGCGCGATCCGCCAGATATCCTGCGCGGCGCCGGGATAGATCTCAATGACCTCGAACCCGCGCCCTTCCAGGAGTTCTTTGAGCCTGATGCCGCGCGTGGTCAGCAGCCGCATGGGGCCGAGCGTGATGGGGAAGAAGCGGATGCCGCGTTTCAAAAGCTCGCGGTCGCAGGCCCGGAAATGCTCACCGGTCCTCTCCTCGAGGGATGTTCTTCCCGGCGGCAGGCTGAGGGGCGCATCGATCGCCACGAGAGACGCACGGGATGCTTCAATGAAGGCGAGGATATCATCATCGGAATGCACGGTCTTGAACGCGGAAACAGTCATCCCCCTGAGGATGCATATGCCCGTTTTCCGCCCGGGACTGCCGGCGAGGTCTACGCCGACAACGCGGGTGATACCGGAGAGGGTAGACTTCGAGGAGGATGCGCTCATAAAGCAATTACTCTTTCTTCTATTCGTGAAAATGCGGACTTACCATCATACGCAACGCCACATCTCAGACCCATAACAGGAAATAATCATTTTTTTTCGCTCAGAGCCGCAAAGCCGCAAAGAAAGGATGAGAATCGAAAGACCACTTACCGTAAAGTTCGAGAATAAGCAAGAACTTGATCCAGGAACTGAATAGCCCTCAAATACAGCTGTGTTTCATTTCGCATGTTATTTTTTTCGTTTTTCTTTGCGTTCTCTTCTACTTTGCGAAAAACGGATTTCGCAGTTGCTCCTTCAAAATTATGCGAAATAATCAGACAATTTTACCGCAGACGGTGCAGAAATTTCATCGCACTTCCCGGTACCGGAAGCAGCCTGTCACGTGGTCGTTGACCATGCCCACCGCCTGCATGAAGGCATAGCACATGGTCGAACCCACGAACTTGAACCCCCGCTTCTTCAAATCTTTGCTCATGGCATCGGCTTCATCGGTCGTGACGGGGATCTCGCCCAGATGTGCAAACCGGTGCTTCACGGGCTTCTTGCCGACAAACCGCCAGAGATAGGCATCGAAGGACCCGAACTCTTCCTGTATGACAAGGACCTTCTTCGCGTTGGTGATCGCTGATTCGATCTTCATCCGGTTGCGGATGATGCCCTCATTCTTGAGGAGCCGCTCCACATCCCTTTCGCGGTAGCGCGCAACGACAGCGGGATGGAATCCCTGAAAGGCCTTGCGAAAGTTCTCCCGCTTCCGGAGCACCGTGGACCAGGAAAGCCCCGCCTGCTGGCCCTCCAGGACGAGGAACTCGAAGAGCTTACGGTCGTCGTGGAGCGGCACGCCCCATTCCCGGTCGTGATAGGCGATCATGAGGGGATCGTCCGATGTCCAGGGGCAGCGTTTTCTGTTCTTTCGCATATCGGGGCTCCTGCCTGTACTCTGTTGCCTTGCTGGGAAGTCGATTAAATCAATGCGAGCACCATCGGAGCGGATGAGCTGAACATCCAGGAAAGCTCCCCATGAGGATCAGGAATTGACCGTAGCAGCGTTTGACGGGAAACCGTGCCGATTTCCTGGTTCCCCTGCGGTCACCCAGTGTGGCGTGTGTTTGGCGGGGCTCATTGCGCGGACCGAAGAAGAGTGGGAAGATGTGCAGAACCGACTATCCTTCCCCATCACGGAATCAGAAGATTGTCAATCAGTCTTGTGCGTCCGAGCCGCGCGGCAAGGAGCATCACCATCGTGCCCCGGGCTTCCGCGAGCGAAGCGAGCGTTTCGGGGTCCGCGATCTCGACGTAGTCGATCGTTACCCCCGGCTCCGTCTGCAGCACTGCCCTGGCCTTGTTCTTCAGCTTCTCCGGCTCCCCGGCCCCGGCGAGGTACAGGTCCCGGGCCGAGGTCAGCGCCCGGTACAGGACCGTCGCCGCCCGCCGCTCCTCCGGGGTCAAATAGCTGTTCCGGGAACTCATGGCGAGGCCGTCGGCCTCGCGCACGGTCGGGAGCGCCGCGACCTCCACGCCGAGGTTCAGCTCCCGTACCATGCGTTTGATCACCACGCACTGCTGGAAATCCTTTTGGCCGAAATAGGCCCGGTGCGGCTTCACGATGTTGAAAAGCTTGGACACGACCGTGGCGACACCCTTGAAATGCCCGGGCCGTATCGCGCCTTCGAGGATTTCGGACACTCCCTCGACGACCACGAACACGGTGGGCTGGGCGGGGTACATTGCCTTCGCTTCCGGCATGAACAGCAGGTCAACGCCAGCGGACTCGCACTTCCTCCGGTCGCCCTCGATGTCGCGCGGATAGCGGTCGAGGTCCTCGTTCGGCCCGAACTGCGTCGGGTTCACGAAGATGCTCGCAGCCGCGACATCGCACTCCTGCCGCGCCTTCCGCATCAGCGAGAGATGGCCTTCGTGCAGAAAGCCCATGGTCGGCACGAAACCGATCCGCTTTCCGTCCCTGCGGAACGATTCAGCGAGGGCCTGCATATCGGCTATGGCGGTGATGGTCTTCATGGCGCAGGCCCGATCGGATGACCAGGCTGTTATCGCTTCCCTTTTGACACCGGCACGTAATACTGCGTCCCCTGCTTCATGCTCAGGATCTGCTTCAGGAGGTCGTCGAGGTCGCCCCGGCGGTTCACGAAGTCGATGTCCGTCGTGTTGATGACCAGCAGGGGAGTCTGGGAGTAATGGAAGAAGTAGTGGTTGTACGCTTCGTTCACCGATGCGATATAGTCGCGGTTGATCTCCTTTTCGAACTGCCTTGCCCGCTGCCTGATCCGCCTGAGCAGCGTGTCCGTGTCGGCCTGCAGGAAGATGACGAGGTCGGGGCGCACGATCTTGGGCTCCAGCATCTTGTAGATCTGCTCGTAGAGCGCCAGTTCGTGGTCGTTCAGGTTCAGGTAGGCAAAGATGCGGTCCTTGGCAAAGAGGTAGTCGCTGATCGTGATACGCGTGAAGAGATCGGGCTGGACCATATCCTCCTGCTGGCGATACCGGTTGAGCAGGAAGAACATCTGCGTCTGGAACCGGTACAGCGCGGAGTCCTTGTAGAAATCGGTGAGGAAGGGGTTTTCCTCGGCCTGCTCCAGGATCAGGCGGGCGCCGAGCTCCCCGGCGATCAGGCTCGTGAGGCTCGTCTTGCCGACGCCGATGGGCCCCTCCGTGACGATATAGCGCGTGTTGTGCGTCTCCGGTTTCCTGGTCATGGCTCTCTGCGGTCACCTACACTTCATGACCGTGGCGGTGTCCTTCAACTCCTGCAGCATCAGGCGGGCGGTCTTCTTCAGGACCGGATGCACCGCATCGGGGGCTATCTCGACCAGCGGAACGAGAACGAACTTCCTGGCGGCCATCTGCGGATGGGGAATGACCAGGTCAGGAAGGTTCACCACCTGCTCCCCGTACAACAGGATGTCGAGATCGATCGTGCGCGGCCCCCAGCGCAGGGTGCGCTTCCGTCCGAGCCGCTCTTCCAGCGCGAGGCATCGGGCCAGGAGCACGGCCGGGGAGCGCTCCGTTTCCAGGGCGACGACCGCGTTGATGAAGTCCTCCTGCTCCTGGTAGCCCACTGGCTCGGTATAGTACAGCGAGGACACCGCAACGACCTTATCAGCCTCCTCCAGCAGCTCGATCGCCCGCTGGCAGTTGGCCTTCTTGTCGCCCACGTTCGAGCCTACACCGATGTACGCAATGGCCGGCATAAAAAACCTCTGGCCGCAGATTTTGGCAGGTAACACGTAGAGGACGGGACAATATCAACGCCCCCCACCAGTTCCTGAATCTGCGTGAATCCCTCTCCACCCTGCTTCGCGTGCAGAGGAATCATTCTATCAGTACTCGAATTGCAACCCCGCCATCCGCTTCTTGAACTCGTCGAGCACGCGCTGTTCGTCCGCCCTGCCTTTCGCTTCGAAGGTGGCTGAGAACCGGATATAGGAGCCGGCATCGTCCCAGGGCACGGTGCTGATCAGCTTCTCGGCGATCAGGAACTCGGAGAATTCCTCGGCAGTCGCGAACCTCCTGCCGCCCCTGACGCCTTTCGGCATCCTGACGTAGAGGTAGAAGGTCCCCGCGGGCATCTTCGCGCTGAATCCCAGGTCCGCAAGCACCGCGGTCATCGCCCTGAGCCTGCGCTCGTACTTCGCGGTGATCTCGCTGGTGATCTCCGGGTGTTCCAGCGCATGGATCCCCGCCTTCTGGATCGCCTTGAACTGACCTGAGTCATAGTTGTCCTTCACGTTCCCGTATCCCGCGATGACCCGCTCGTTCCCGGCCACGAACGCGAGACGCCAGCCCGTCATGTTATACGCCTTGGAAAGCGAGTGGACCTCGACGCCGACGTCCTTTGCCCCGGGAACGGACAGGAAGGACAGCGGCTTGGAGCCGAACATGAGCGCGGCATAGGCCGCATCGTGCACCACGATGACGCTGTTCTCTCTGGCGAACTTCACGACCCGCTCGAAGAAGGCCTCCGTGGCCCCGGCGCCGGTCGGATTGTTCGGGTAGTTTATGTACAGGAGCTTCGCTTTTTTCCTGATATCGGCGGGCAGGGAGTCAAGGTCCGGCAGAAAACCATTCTGCTCCAGGAGCGGAAGGTTCACCACGCTCCCCCCGTACCAGCGGGTGTGCGTCCCCAGGATGGGATAGCCCGGGACGGTCATGAGCGTCACGTCCCCGGGGTTGATGAACGCGGCCGGGAACATGGCAAGCACGGGCTTGCTGCCGATGCCGTGGAGCACCTCGGTCTCGGGGTTGATCCCGGACACGCCGAAGACCTTCTGCAGATACCGTGCCGCAGCCTCCTTGAACTCGGGGATGCCGTTGTCGGCGTAGCCCCGGTTCTCGGGCTTTTCCGCCTCCTGCTTGAGCGCCTGGACAACGCCGGGGAAGGCCATCTCGTCGGGCTCTCCCACGCCGAAGTCGATCAGCTCGACTCCGGGATGGGCGGCCAGGGCCGCGCGCTTCGCACGCTTGATCTTCTCGAACTTGTAGATCTTCGTCTCTTTGCCGAACCGCAGACCGCCGATGCGTTCGGCAAAGAGGCCTTGGATGTAGGTCTCACTCGTTGTCAACTGCGTTCCCTCCGCTTATAATGCACCGTGGAGAATGCCGAACAGGGGGAAAGGTGTTCGCTCTCATTGTGCGTTTTCCCTTTTTTCATGTTACCGTGTTCCTGAGCGATCCGATCCCCTCGATCCGCACCTCGATCTCGTCGCCCGGCTTCATGGGCCCGATGCCCGAGGGCGTTCCCGTGATGATGAGGTCCCCGGGAAGCAGCGTCATCACCTTCGATATGAAGCTGACCAGAAAGGGAACC
>DATIZR010000088.1 GCA_035516965.1 Nitrospirota bacterium | reverse complement strand
TCAATTCTCTTCTAAATTGGTTGTCACAAGGAAAAGAGGCAGATTCACAATCTCTCGTGAACAAATAGCCGGCAATTCCGGTACAGGCTGCCGAACGTTGTCATCACTTAAAACCTCTGCTCGCTGCCGTGTTTGGTCTATGTTCGTATGCACCATTAAGTTCGGGAGCTACGCTAACGTCGTCATCACTCAGCGAGTTGCTTGCTCGTAGCTGGTTGCCGTGTGCAGTCCGCTCGGGCGTTTGCAATACCGGCCCTGCGCAACGTCGCCTATCACACACCACTCAACGAAAGTTGAGCGGTGTGTCGGACAGCTTGCATGGATATAGAGGATGGACGCATGGCCCGAGTGTGCTTTTTTAGATTGCCGGGAGGAACAGCAAACCGGATAAACCACGAAATTCAAGAGAGAAAAAGTGATGTTATATCACATCATATCATGTCATATGATATAACATCACTTTTTGAAGAAATGGCGTCGGACACCTTGTCGGACAACCTTGAAAAATGTATAGGGGAAAATGTTAAGAACGGCTCGCAATTAACTGATATTCGGATAATATTGCGTGTCCGTCAAATGTCGGACGCGTCAGACAGGGCATGAAGCTATTTAAAAATACCCCTTTTTGGTATATGGACAATAGGAGTGAATTGTAATATCGTCCCGGCTGCAACAATGAAATGGACCTCTCATTGAGCGACAGCTGCTTGACTTTGGACGAACATACGACATATACTCTCCCTGATTCGAGGGAGTGGACCATGACCGGCAAAGTACGGACCCGGGAGAAATGTCCGCAGTGCGGCGGCGCGTTCAAAATCGTCGAAGAGCAGGACATCTTCTGCCCTCGCTGCGCGATCAAGCCGGAGACATTCTATATCCGTCTCTACTGGCAGGGGAAGGAATATCGGCTCGCCCAGGATCGCGACAGCCGCCCTCTTGACAGCTATCGACGCGCACATTTCATGCTCGAAGCCATCCGGGCAGAAATTCATGAGCGGAAATTTTCGATCGTCGATTATCTGCCGAAAGAAATCGACCAATTCCGCGGGCATTCTCTTCTTCCCAAGTGGTACCAATCAAAGATCTCGCTCAACAGGGCGCCCTCACACCTCCGAGAAGTGAAGCGTTATATTGAAAAGATGTTAACGCCCTTCTTCGGACGCCTCGACTGCCGCGACATCCGGACTTACCACATCGAGGACTTCTTCCAAACACTCAAAGGCAGCGACAAGACTAAAAAGAACATCATGGTCATGCTCAAGAACTTCTGCCGTTGGCTCCAATCACGGGATATCCTGCTTCGGCTGCCGGCATTCCCTGAGATCTCCCCTGCCCAGCCCGTTATCACCTGGACTACGAAGGACGTGCAACTGAGGATTCTGGCGGCTGTGCCCGTAAAGGACCGTCCGATTTTTCAGTTCGCAATTTATCACCCGATCCGGCCCGGAGAGCTCCGCGCTCTCCGGGTCAAGGACTTCCTGACTGACGCTGGAATGGTCCAGATCAGCCGGGCGTTCTCTCTCAAAGAAGAGCGGTCTAGGAAGAACAAGAAGCCCTATTATCTTCCCCTCTCCGCTACGTTCGATCGCTCTGTACTGCGGGGTAAGTTGCCCGAAGCATTTGTGTTCCTCAATGCGATAGGAAGGCCATATACACCATCAGGACTTCGCAAGATATGGCAGAGGGCCTGCAAGAAGGCAAAAGTGCCGTACATCAATTTTTACAACGCTACGCGACATTCAATTGCGTCTCAGGCACTGAATGCAGGGGTTTCACTGGATAGGATATCATCGGCCCTCGGTCACAGTTCGCTGGAAGTGACGCGGAGATATGCGAGTTTGAATGTGCAAAAACTGCGGGAAGTTGTCGATGGACTCGGACAGGGACTCGGACAAGACTCGGACAAACAAAAAATCCGAAGGTTAAACCCTCGGATTAATAAGAGAAAATTGGAGCGGGCGACGGGTCTCGAACCCGCGACCCCAAGCTTGGGAAGCTTGTACTCTACCAGCTGAGCTACGCCCGCTTTTTTGCGACATTATAACGGCCGCCCTCCGCCTTGTCAATTAAAAACTCGGAAGCCGAGTAGCCGTCACCGGCACAGCCGCCGAGGAAGGATTCAGAGAACCGCCGTGATGTCCTTGGCCAGTTCGTCCTCTCCCCCAAAGCCGAGATAGCGCTTCACGACCTTGCCATCCTTGCTCACAAGAACAACCAGGGGGATCGTTCTCACCTGGTATTCCGACAGCACGTCATCGGTCCCCTTGAGCACAGTGTAGGTCATGTGATTCTCACTCATGAAAGCCTTGACCGAATCCCAGCCTCCCTCGTCCATGGAAATTCCGAGCACGACGAGCCCCTTGCCGCTGAAGGTTTCGTGCAGCTTTTCGATGCCCGGGACCGCGGCCCGGCAGGGAGGACACCAGGTGGCCCAGAAGTCGAGCAGCACCGGCTTGCCCTTGAAATCGGAAAGCCGCACGCTCTTTCCGTTCAAATCCTGCAGGGTAAAATCAGCGGCAATCCCCGGCTGGTCGCTTTTCTTGGTACACGCGAACAATGCGGCGATAACAAGGACGGCTGTCAGCACACGAAGCCTGAACATAGGCGGATTCTCCTTACGCGGCAGAAAAAAAACATGCCCGCCGGCAAGCGGGCAGTTCGAATGCTTCCCAGGCCGGCACTCCACCGCCTGCCTGACGAATATCGGGAATGATGCGATGCTCGTTATTTCGTCAGCAGCGCATCAACTTTCGTTTTAAGCTGGGCCTTGGGGACGGCGCCGACTACCTGATCAACGGTCTGTCCGCCCTTGAAGAACATCAGTGTCGGAATACCCATGATGCGGTATTTCCCGGCCACATCGGGGTTCTCGTCCGTGTTGAGCTTCAGGACCTTGAGCTTGCCCTCGTATTCCTTCGCGATCTCGTCCACGATCGGGGCGACCATCCGGCAGGGCCCGCACCAGACCGCCCAGAAATCCACCAGCACCAGGCCCTGCGCTTTCAGCACTTCCTGGTCCCACGTTGCGCTCGTAACTGCTTCAGCCATCTGACCCTCCTTGAACCATCATTAGTGTGAATGTTGAACAGCAGCAGGGAGCACCTTTTTTATGGCTCCTTCGGGACAGACTCGCGGACAGGCGCCGCACCCGATGCACTCGAGCAGGATCATTGCCTTGCCGTTGACGACCCGTATTGCCTCGGCCGGACAGATATCAAGACAGGCACTACATCCGGTGCATTTATTTTCCGCCACGAAGAACTGCATATAACAAGTGTTTTGATTATAAACGAGGCCTCCGGTATTGTCAATGACTTTCAATTATGGCATAATCACCGAACCGATGCGATCGATCATTGTGCCCTTCGGCAAGACCGGCTGGGAAGAAAAGAAACTCCTCCTCGAGGAGATCATCGCCTCCCGGCCGCATCCGCCGCACGTCTATAACGACGTTCTCATTCTTGTTCCCTCTTCCCGGTTGAAGCGGGTATACGGACGCATTTTCCTCGATGCGCTCGAGCGCATGACCGGGGCCCGGGCCCTGGTACAGCCCGACATCCAGACGCTCCACCAGTTTCTGCAGCGCCAATACCCGCGCCTTCACGGCCCGCGGCTCCTCGATGAGAACAGCAGGCTCGTGCTGCTCGAAGGTCTGGTCAAAGAGCGGCTCGCCCGGGATGCCCGGTTCAACCCGAGTCCCGACCTGCTTGCGCCATCGCTCTCCTCGGCACTCGCGAAGATGATCGAGCAGTTATCCGCCGCAGGAGTGAGCCCCGCTGACCTTACCCTGAGAATCCAGGGATCGGACTTCTCGGACAAGCCGCAGGTATCGCTGCTCATTGACGTCTATGACCGGTATGAGAAGGCCCTGCGAGACGCTGATCTGACCGATCCCGCCGGGATGCGCGTCATTCTTCGCGATCGCTTCGACCCCGCGTGGCTGTCGCACTATGGTGCGATCATCATCGACGGCATCCAGGACGCGACGAAGACCGAAGCGGACATCCTCGGGAAGGTGGCGGCTTGCGGCGAGTGCACCTATGTCGTGGAGGCGCCCTCTTCGAGCCTGCTGAACCGTGCGGGAGACCTTCATCCGCTCGGGATCACGAGAGAGTTCCTCTCCGGCATCGGCATCATGCCAGATCACGGCGGGTCGGCTGAGGGCTCCGACGATCTGTACCTCGCGTCGGCCCTGTTCTCTGACAAGCCTTTTGCCGAGATCGCGGCGCAGGCTCCGGATCCCTCCTCCTTCTCGAAGAAGATAAGCCTGCTCTCTGCTGTCAATACCCGCGAAGAAGTTTCCCTCATCGCGGGAGCAGTGAAAAAGTCGCTCAAGAGCGGGACCGTTCCCGACTCGATCCTGGTTGCGTTCCCTGCGCTCGACGACTACGGCCCGCTCGTTGAGGAAATCTTCACCGACTATGGAATCCCTTACAACCGTGCGCTCGGGAGGCAGCTCGGCACCTCACCCATTGCCACTGCCGTGATCTCGCTCCTGCACTCCTGCCAGGAGGATTTCTCGGGGCCTTCGCTGTTACGGGTCTTCAACTCCCCCTTTCTCAAGTTCAGCGAGAGCCCGATGATCGCTCCGACGCTCGACAGGCTCATGCGCAGCAGGAAAGTAACCGGCGGCAGGCAGACGCTTCTTTCGGCGCTCTCGCATCAGACGACCGGGGTCAGGGGAAGAGATATCCTGACCGCTCCGGTCAAGGACCTCTTTACCGCCCTGGCGCCCTTTTCCGAGCGCGATGCCGCGCCGCTCTCACGGTGGATGGAACGGCTTTCGGCGCTCCTGGCCTGGTCCGGGCTCGGCGCACGGGTCGAGCTGATCAAGGGCCCGCTCAATATCAACCTGCAGGCTTACAAGAAATTGAACGAGACCATGACGTCGCTCGCTCAAGCGGGCACGACCTTCCCGGATTTTCGCTACACCTTCAACGAATGGCTCTTCCTCTTGAAGAAGACCTTCCTGCACGCACGGTACCAGGTTCCGCCCGAGGACGAGGGCGGCGTGCAGATCCTGGGCCTCGAAGAAAGCCTGAGCCACGCCTGGGAAGAGATCTATCTGGGGGGGCTCGTGGACGGGAGGTTCCCCCAGCGTCTGCCGCAGAACATCTTCCTGCCCGAGCGGACCCTCGAGGCCATGGGCGTACGCACCCTCGAGCGGGCGCGGCTGAAGGCGGCCTTCCATTTTTACCGTCTTCTCCTCTCGGCCGATAAGGTCACCCTCACCTATCCCGAGAATGAAGGCGACCGGCCCGCGGTACCTGCCCCCTTTCTGGAGGAACTGACACCGCTGAAGAAAGCCGGCCTGCTGAAGACGACCTCGGCCATCCAGTTCAGCCTGAAGATAGAAGACAGCAGCAGCATGCCCGAACTGGCAAAAGCGATCAGCCTCGCCGGAGACAGGAAAGGATTGCCGAACCTCCTGAGCGCGGACATCGAAGGAATAGCAGGAATCAGATCTGCCGTCGGCTACAAACCCGCGGCGTCGCTGCCGGTGCTCGCCCCCGCCGCCAAAAGGGATTTCCGGGTAACGGAACTGGACGCCTATCTCTCCTGTCCCTATGACTATTACGTTACCACGGTGCTCGGCATAGAGCCCCTTGAGGAAGTGACGGAAGACCTTTCCCCCCTGGACCGCGGCAGCAAGGTTCACGCAATCCTGCGTAATTTTTATCTTGCATGGACCCGGCCGGTTGCGCGGGAGCACCGTGACGAGGCACGGGCGCTCTTAAGGAAACTCGCTGATTCCGCCTTTGACACTGAAGCCGACACCTTCCGCAACAGGCGCGAAAAGGACCTCTTCCTGACCGTGATGGTGGAGCGCTTCCTCGATGCCGAGGAAGAATTCTGGAAACAGGGCATGAAGCCGGCCTATCTGGAGCAGAAGATCGAACACTATCGTCTGCTCCTTGCAAGCGGAGCGGAAGCCGGGCTTTCCGCCAGGATCGACCGCATCGACGTGGATGAGCACGGCAACTTCATGATCGTGGATTATAAGACCGGCAAATATCCTCTCCCGAAAATGAACGGCGACCAGGACATCTTCCAGCTTCCGGTCTACGCGGTCATGGCGCAACAGGCCTTGCTCGACACAAAACCTGCCCTCAAGAAACCGATCGGACTCGTCTACTACGATCTTGCGGGCAAAACAGGCGCGGGAGCGCGCGATGTCGTGCTCTTTGACCGGGACGCCCGCGATGATCACCCGTCATCGAGACCGAAAGCGAGTCCGAGAAGTGCCCGGGATTTCGAGGCGCTGCTTGCCCAGAGCATGGACAAGGCCCGCCAGGCGGTCGAGGCCATCCTTTCAGGCAGTTTCCCGGGCACACCCAGGGATGCGAACAAGTGCCGTTACTGCCCGAATGAGATGATGTGCGGGAGCGCGGAATAAACATTCGTGGCAGGTGCATGGCTTACTTTGCCCCGACACGAATGATGACCTTTCATCCAGGCGTTCATCATCTCCCGACGATTCACCTGCAGAACGATGACAAAGAAGACCGATACGGACAACACTAACCGACGCGCCGCCGACACGGGAAAATCCGTCCATCTCTCGGCGTCTGCCGGATCGGGCAAGACCCGCGCGCTCAAGGACCGCTACCTCGCTCTCCTCGACGCGCTCGACAACAGCGGGCTCGCCATTGACCAGGCGGTGGCCATCACCTTTACGGATAAGGCCGCCGCGGAGATCAAAGAGCGCGTGCTGCGCGACCTGCCCGAGGCCATGCTCAAAAAGATCATCCGGGGCAGTCAGGACCTCCGCATCTCGACGATCCACTCCTTCTGCATGAACCTGCTCAAGCGCTATCCTCTCGAAGCAGGACTGCCGCCCGACTTTGGCGTGCTCGACGCCCGTGACCAGGCATCCAAGATCCAACAGGCCATCGAAGATGCTCTCGAGGAATCCGACCGTGACCGGGTCCTTATGGATCCGCTCAGGGACTTCACGACGGATGACCTCATGGCGACGATCGAATTTCTGCTGTCGATCAGGAGCAGGCTGAAGCGGATGGAGATCGATGCCGGCGGACCGGAGGGCATGCTCCGCTCAGTCCGGCGCGGAATGGAAGTTGACCGGACGGAACAAGTGATCCAGTCACTGACAACGAGCGTGCAATGGCGTTCGCTGCTTCAGCAGATGGAACGCATCCTGCGAACCCAGGGAGACCGGTATGACTCAAGCAAGGGGGAAGAACATGCCCTGCTCGTCGCGGCAAAGGACCCCGATGCCGCCTGCATGATTGCGAATTCACTTTCGCCGGTCTACTTTACCGCTGCTGGAGAACCGCGCAAGAATCCTTCTATCGCCAAAAAGGCCTTCGCGGGGAAGGAACGGACAGAGTACGAGAAAGCCTTTTTCGCCCTCCAGGCATTGCTCGAACGATACCGCGCGCTGTACGCGCATGCGCGCGCAGGACGTGAGGCCATGAGCCTGCTCAGACTGTTCCAGAGGGCGGAAGAACATTACCAAGCCGCAAAGCTCAGGGAAGGCCTGCTGGATTTCGACGACCTCGAGATCTACGCCTACGGCCTGCTCCAGACCGGAGAATCAGCCGACATCCTCTACTGGCTCGATCGTAAGATACTCCACTTCCTCGTCGACGAGTTCCAGGACACGAGCGACATCCAGTGGGCCATCCTGAACAAGTTGACGGAAGAGCTCTTCGCAGGCCAGGGCGTGGACAGGCGCATGCCGTCCACGCTCTTTGTGGTCGGCGATGAGAAACAGTCCATCTACCGTTTCCGCGAAGCGAACTATCGTCTGATGGAGGATGTCCGGCAGAAAATGATGCGGAATCTGCCGCATGAATCGAGGGAAATCCTGACGCTCGACCGGAACTTCCGCTCGACGCCCGAGATCATTGAGACCGTGAACGGCGTCTTCACCGCGATCTGGGGAAAGGCGTATCAACCGTCCGAAATCGAGCGCAGGGAACAGCGGGGCAGCGTACGGCTCATCGAACTCCTGCCGGATACGGGCGGGACGTCTTCCGACTACACCGAGGCGGATGTGCTCGCGTGCGCCATAACGTCACTCGTAGGAACCGGAACGACGGTATACGAAAAATCCGGCGGAGGGAGCGCTTCAGACGGCGGATGGAATGCGCGCCCCGCGGCGTTCGGCGATTGCGCCGTCCTCATCCAGTCGCGGACCAGGCTCAAGGAGTATGAGGCGTCACTCCAGGCGCAGAACATTCCCTATCGCGTGGTCGGCGGCATCGGCTTTTATGAAGAGGACGAGATACGGGCGATCATGAACGTGCTCTTCTTCCTCTGGAACCATGATGACAAGCTCAGCCTCGCAGCCGCGCTCAAGTCCGACCTCTTCGGTCTTACGGACAGGGACATTTTCGACCTCCTGCGGGCCGACGGCGCCGTGATCGATGGGGTCAATCATCAACGTCCGGACATCGGGAAGCTTTTGCATGGCTGGATGAGCTTTGCAGGCCTCGTCCCGCTCTCACGCCTGATGCAGAGAATCGTCAACGAATCCGGCGCCTACATCCGCTTCGGCAGGAACAATCCGCAGGCGATCTTCAATATCGACAAACTGCTCGACACCGGTCGCGAGTTCGACCGCAGAGGGTACACCACGCTGCAGGACTTTGTCGAATGGGTCAAGAGCATCCGGCAGACCGAGCAGCGTGAGGCAACGGCCGGCATGAACCTTCCCGGCTTTCAGGGATCAGTGAGCATCATGACCGTTCACAAGGCCAAAGGGCTCGAGTATCCCGTCGTATTTCTGCCCGGCATGAACCAGCAGTCCAAATCACTTTCCGCGGGCCCCCCCGCGATCCTGGAGGATACCGGAGGCGGTGTGCGCATGGCCGTCAAAGACGCAGAAAGTCCGATCTATGACGAGCTGTGGGGGCGGGAACGGGACGAGCTCCTTCGCGAACACCAGCGGCTGCTGTATGTTGCCATGACGCGAGCGCGGGACCATCTCGTGATGATCGGGACGCTGAACGCAGGCTCAACGCCGGTCAAGCAGAACACGTGGCTGTCCTATCTCCATGATGCCAGGCCAGGGCCGCTCTTGGACCGGGCTGTCCCATCGGAGTCGGGTTTGACGCTCTACGCCTGCCCGCCAGGCGTGTCATTTCCTGTCCTAGACAAGACTCCCCGGGGCGGCCGACAGGACCGGCACGCTGCACCGGAGGCCGATGAAATCAACCTTCGGAAGGTCATCGACAATCTCGCCCCCCTTCCGCGGTCCGAGGCGCCGGAGTGGAAGAAGGCGACTGACTATATTCCTCCTGAAGAACCGATCGGCGCTCCCGCTCCCCAGGCCGTGGCACGTACTGTTTCGCCGATCACGCGCGGCAGCGTGCTTCACCGCTGTCTCGAGGAGTTTACCAAGTCCGGGTCCTATGATATTGCGGGAATCGCCGCCGAATATCCGGACGTCCTTGCTTTGCCGGCGGGTGAGTGCCAGCTGTTCCTCGACGATGCCGGCTCAGTCCTCGACAGGGTGCTCAAGAACGGTTCGCTCGCCTGGGTCTTCGAGAGGAAGCCTGGTGCCCATTCTGAACTTCCTTTTCTGTACAGGAGGGGGTACTCACTCGTGAGCGGCATCATCGACCGCGTTGTGATTCGGGACGGGAAAGGACAGGTTGTCGATTACAAGGCGATCCAGATCGATAATGACCAAGCCCTGGCTTCCTGGGTTAACCACTATCGTCCTCAGATACAGATATACTGCGAGGCGGTCAAGGAGATCTTCGGGCTTACGAGCGTGACCGGCTACCTCCTCTTCCTGGACAGCAGCACCCTGACGCCCTGCGCAGAAACGTAGCCTTCCTCGCTGACCTTGCATTGACTCCCCGCTTAAACATGATAGAATTAGAGAACGATCGGCGCAATCTTATTTTGCAGGACGGAGCGTATGAAAGAATACGACGTGATCATCATCGGTTCGGGCAGCGGCGCGAACCTGCTCGAAGACGCCCTCGCCCACAACAAGACCGTTGCCCTTGTGGACCGGGGCCCTGCTGGCGGGACCTGTCTGAACGTCGGCTGAATCCCGACCAAGATCATGGTCTATCCGGCGGATAGAATAGTCGAGATCAGGGAAGCGGCAAAGCTCGGGATAAGGGCCGAGATACGAGACATCGATTTCAAAGCGATCATGGAGCGCATGCGCCTGCATGTGCAAAAGAGCCGCGATCTCATCCAGGAATCCCTGAACAAGGCGGAGGAATTCGATTTTTATTCCGGCGAGGGGCAGTTCACCGGAGATCACGAGGTCGAAGTCAACGGCACAACGATTAGGGGGAAGACGATTTTCTTGGTCACCGGAGCGCGCCCGCTCATCCCCCGGCTGAAAGGCATCGAGGGCATCGAGTATCTCACGAACGAAAGCGCGCTCCAGCTCCGTGAACGTCCGGACAGCATGGTCATCGTCGGCGGCGGCTATATCGCTGCCGAATTCGCCCACTTCTTCGAAGCCATGGGCACGAACGTCACGATCATACAGAGAAATCCGCGCCTCGTGACCGAGGAGGAGCCGGAGATCTCGGACCTGCTGCTCCGGTCGCTCTCGCGGCGCATGACCGTCCATACCGACACCGAGGCGACCGAGGTTCGCCAGACCGGGAAGGTCGTGACGGTCACGGCCCGGCAGCAGAACAGCGGAAAGATTATCGAGGTGGCGGCCGGATCGCTCTTGATCGCAGCGGGAAGACGGTCCAATGCCGACGTGCTGATGGTTCAGAACAGCGGCATCAAAACGGACGATAGGGGCTATATCGTCGTGGACGACTTTTTCGAAACCACGAAGAAGGACATCTGGGCATTTGGCGACGCGATCGGCAGGAAGATGTTCAGGCACGCGGCGAACCACGAGGCTGAACTCGTCTGGCATAATGCCTTCCATGGAAAGAAATCACGCATGAATTATCTGACGGTGCCCCATGCCGTATTCTCCTATCCGGAGATCGCCTCGGTGGGGCTTACGGAAGGCCAGGCGATCAAACTCATGGGAAGGCAGGAGGTCCTCGTGGGAAAGGCCGGGTATGCCGATGTGGCCCGCGGGGAAGCGATGATGGAGACCGAGGCGTTCACCAAGACCGTGGTGCACCGGAAGAGCGGTAAGATCCTGGGATACCATATCATCGGTCCGCAGGCCTCGGTCCTGATCCAGGAGGTCGTGAATGCCATGGCTGCTGACGGCAACCTGTGGTCCGTGGCCAAGGGAATGCACATTCATCCGGCCCTCTCCGAGGTCGTTCTGAAAGCATTCGGAAAACTGCAGGAACCGAAGTGAAGGACCGACCAGCCCCCCGCAATAAAAAAACGGCACTGCTTATCAGCGGTGCCGTTCCCAAGCTTGCCATCCCTGCCCTTCCTAAAACAGGTAGCCGAACCTGACCCCGATCATATCGGACTCCGACTTGGGCTGAAAATAGCCTATTATCAGCCCGCTGAACGGATCGTAGTTGTACACGACATCGGACTGCTTGAACCGCATGCTGTCATAGTAGGCGCTGATGCTGAACACGGTCAGCTTGGCGCCAACTTCCGCGAAGAAGGAAGGCTCGTTCCTGGGATGGAGATTGATCGAAGAATAGGAGACATTGCTGTCATCAATATAGTTCGACGTCCTGATCGGAAGCTTCACGCCCCCTTCGATGAAAAGCTTGCTCCGTCCCGAGAGATTCTGTTCGGCGCGAAGACCCATCCGGCCGTAGAATGTCGTCCAGTTCTCGGTGTAGCCCACGGCTAAGGCAGAGTCCTTTATTTTCCGCGACCATCCCCGGATCCCGAGGCCGCCAAAGGGTTCGAGAATGAAGGATTCCGAGACCCGCAACCGCCCCCCCAGGTCCATCTCGCCTTTAAGGCCGAAATAGTACGTGTCCGTGCTCGCGGGCACGCAGTTCCCGAAGATGTCGCAGGCCTGGCCGTTGTAATCCACGTCGCCTCCGAAGAATTCAACGCGCGGCTTCAACGTCATATGGTTCGGGAATTCGTGGGTGTTGGTGAACCCGATCTCGTACCGCGGTCCCGACTCCTTCAGGATCTGTCCGGCCTCGTCGAATTCCCTCCATGTAAAATATTCGATGCCGCCGTAAACCTCGGGTTCGTCGCCGGCTAAGGATGGGACAGGCGCGAGGCTGATGCCGAGGAATAAAAGACAGGGCAGCATCCAATAAAACAACCGATTACCAAACATCCCCATGAGAAACACCTCCGCTGAATACGATTTTTTGAGTGACCGATGAATGGACATCCGTATTTCCCCAAGTACCCGAATCCCGCACGTGGTGAAATTAAAGCACAGAACAAAGAGTAAATCAAGTGCCGATGCCTCCGCGGGAAGCGTTCCGGCAGTGATTATTTGATTGACAATTCCCGTTACCCCGTGGTATAAAACCCAGCTCTGCATAGTAGAGGATAGATTTAGTCGAATGACAATGAAGGCAGCAAGGAGGGCGTCCCGCTGCAGCGGGACGACGGACACTGCCGGCCCATGAGACAGGCCCCGACGCCCTGACCCCCGTCATGATCTGCCTGAGAAAACCGGCAAAAAAGGATACCTGATGCTCAAAAGAAACGATCTCCGGAACATTGCAATAATCGCCCACGTCGACCACGGCAAAACCACGCTCGTGGACACGCTCCTGCGCCAGAGCGGCACCTTCCGCGACAACGAACGGATCCAGGAGCGCGTGATGGACAATATCGACCTCGAGCGCGAGCGCGGCATCACGATCATGGCCAAGAACACGGCTCTCCACTACAATGGCGTGAAGATCAATATCGTGGATACGCCCGGCCACGCGGACTTCGGCGGCGAGGTGGAGCGTACGCTCAAAATGGTGGACGGCGTGCTCCTGCTCGTGGACGCCTCGGAAGGCCCGCTGCCGCAGACACGGTTCGTGCTGAAGAAAGCACTGGAACTCGGTCTGCCGCCGATCCTCGTGATCAACAAGATCGACCGGCCTGACGCACGTATCGCCGAGGTCGTCAATGAAGTGTACGATCTGTTCATCGACCTCGACGCGAATGACGCCCAGCTCGACTTTCCGATCGTTTACACGAACGCCCGGGACGGCATTGCAAAACTGAAGATGGAGGATGAAGCGACGAACCTCAAGCCGCTCTTTGATTTGATCGTGAATACCGTCCCGGCGGCGGAGGGGGACGAGACCGCGCCGCTCCAGCTCCTGGTCATGAACATCATTTACAACGACTATGTCGGACGCCTGGCCATCGGCAAGATCTTTGCCGGCACCGCAAGGGTTGCCGAGCCTATCGGCGTTGTCACCTCGAGCGGCGCCGTGGTCAAGACCAAGATCACGTCGCTTTTTTCGTTTGAGGGCCTGAAACGCGTGGATACGCCCAGTGCCACCGTCGGCGACATCGTGGCCCTTGCCGGCATCGAGGGTGTAAACATAGGCGATACCATTACCGACCCGGAAAACCCGAAGCCCCTGCCGCGCATTGCCGTGGACGAGCCCACGATCTCCATGCTCTTCTCGATCAACAATTCTCCTTTTGCCGGGAAGGAAGGCAAGTTCGTGACCTCCCGCCATTTGAAGGAGCGGCTCGAAAAGGAGCTGTTGTATAACGTGGCGATCAAGGTAGAAAAGGGAGACGCGACCGACAGCTTCAAGGTCCTGGGCCGTGGTGAACTTCAGCTTGCGATCCTGATCGAAATGATGCGGCGCGAGGGCTACGAGCTTTCAGTCTCCCAGCCCGAAACCGTTACCAAGCAGCGGGACGGGAAGACCTACGAGCCCATGGAGAACCTCGTCATCGACTGCCCCGAGGATTTCATCGGCGTAGTGACTCAGAAGCTTGGAACGCGCAAGGGACGCATGACCAAGATGGCGAACAACGGCCACGGCCGCGTCAGGCTCGAGTTCCGTATCCCGGCGCGCGGCCTCATCGGCTTTCGCTCGGAGTTTTTGACCGATACCCGGGGCACCGGCCTTTTGAACCATCTCTTCGACGGGTATGAGCCATGGCAGGGCCCCATCGCAAAGCGCGCCACCGGCGCGCTCGTGGCTGACCGGGCAGGCAAGACCACGACCTATGCCCTTTACCACATTCAGCCTCGCGGCGAGCTGTTCATCAATGAAAGCACGGCGGTCTACGAAGGCATGATCGTGGGAGAGAATTCGCGCGAGAACGACATGGACGTGAATGTCATCAAGGAAAAGAAGCTGACGAACATGCGCGCATCGGGCGCCGACGAAGCGCTCCGGCTCGTGCCCCATCGTCAGCTGTCACTCGAGCAGTCGCTTGAGTTCATCAAGGAAGACGAACTCGTGGAGGTGACTCCGCAGTCGATCCGTCTTAGGAAGAAGATCCTCGAAGCGAACAAGCGGCCGAAGAACAGGGAAAAGATCGACTGAGGACCAACATCGGGATGATTCTGTCGATCCGCGCCGGCCGCCGTTGAAAATCAGGCAATCTACCAAAAAGCCGCTGAAGGGTAACTTCAGCGGCTTTTTTTAAACCGGGGTTTCGCTGGTTCTGGCCGCGTTCGACGTATTCTCGCAGGCAAGCCATAGAGTCAAGAATCTGCCGAAAACGTAATTCTGAGTGCAACGAAGCATCTCGACATGCTCAATGCTCAAGATCCCTCACTTCGTTCAGGACGACGGCATACTGTCTCTTTCGATCGACCGCCACACAAAAAAAGGCCGGCCAGTCTGCGTCAGGGGGAGGGTTTCCCGTTGCATTCCGGCCGGCCAGGGGGATAACTGAGTATGCAACCTTTGCAGCTCAGTGCACCATGGTCACTTCACTGAACTTCTCTCTTCTCGTTTCATTTCCGTTTCGCTCCCGGTACACGAATTCGTCCGTATCAAGGTCGTATTCAGGGATGTTCGGATCGCTCCACCGTGCGAGGAAATACCGGTAAAAAGGATCGAACAGGCTGCCCGGGTTCTTCTGGTCCTGCCTGAACAGATATTCGGGCACGTTCCGGGCATTGACGCCCGTGTGATAGAACCGTACTGAGAGGTTATCGCCGAGGACGGCCAGCTTGAGGAGCGGTGCCTCCGGGTAAAGCTTCAACCTTACGTTCTTCCCGGCTTCCTTGAGGCCCTTCAGAAAATCGATGCTTCTGATGATCTGCTCCCGGAACAGCTCGGGGCTGACGTCCGGATGCGGTATGCTCCTTGCGCGGACCACGGTCCCCTCCCGAAGCGGGTCCAGGAGCATCACCTTCGCCTCGCGGCAGTTCTTGAGGACATTGTGGAGGGCACCCTGAGGATCCACAAAGGTATGGAACCCCGTCGAACCCATCACCATGATGTCCCGCGCGGAACACTCTATTTCTTTCAGCTTTTTCGTTCTCCGTCGAGCGAAGAACCCCGTGGCCGGCCAAATTGACTCAAGGCCGGCGTATCCCGCCATGGGGATGCGTGATGCGTTCTTTATCGTTCCCGCCTCGTTCCTTGGAGAAGAGACTAGCGTATGCATGTTCGCTCCTTTCGGTTTGGTCTTTCCGTTGTTCGGAATGTCTTCCCTGCGCGACCTCAGCAGAATCCGAGCATATCTTCATCATCCACAGGCTCCCGCCTGGCCTCCTGCATGATGTTCTTGGCTCTCTGGTGGACCTGGCAGGTGTGGCATTCCAGTGCTACGGCGCTTTCGTAGAGCTTGAACAGACAGCTGTTGCAGAAACTCGTCAGCGTATCCAGCTTGGCGAGCGATATGCACCGCTCAATCTCCTTCAGCATCTGCTCCCGTAAGGGAAAGAAGTTAATGCTCATCATGGTCCTCCTTCATCGCCGCCTGATATTTTTTCTGATAGAGTTTGCTTCTTAATAGAGCAATTGCTGTGCCATATCGGGGGGGACCATGTATTCGCGAAGTTCTCCAGGTTTTTCAAAGAGTCGAGTGTACACTGTTCTTGTTGTGATTTTCAGAACCTGTATGGTTTCCCCTGCGCGGACAACAGGCAATGGCTCGGGGCTGGGTGATTGGCGGGCAAAATCAGAATATTAGATGCTGTAGGAAAATCCAGACGGGGCGTGTCTATTCTGCATCATGAAAAAAGGGAGAGATGATGCGGCTTTTCTTTGGCTTTCATGAACAGGGAATCCGAGTCCCGAACGGCTTTCTCGATCGGGCTCCACCGGCTTTTCACTTCTTCTTGAAATCAAGCGGGCTGATGACGTACTTCTTGAGGAGGTTGTAGAAATCCGCCCGGTACTTCCCTGCCAGCTCCGCGGCCTTCGTCACATTCCCCCGGGTAACCTCGAGGAGCTGGATGAGATAGTCCTTTTCGAAGTCGTCCCGCGCCTCTTTGAGCGGTTTGATCTGCCCGTCCGTTGATCCGTCCTTTGCAGGCAGGACCAGATCGTCGGTGATGATCTCTTGATGGGCCATGGCAACAGCATACTCGATCGTGTTCTCCAGCTCCCGCACGTTGCCGGGCCAGTCGTGGAGCATCAGCTTCTGCAGCGCCCTGGGTGTCAACCCGGTTATCGTCTTCTTCATCGACCCGCCGAACTTCTTCAGGAAATGCTCGGCCAGCACAGGGATGTCGTCTTTCCGCTCCCGGAGCGGCGGAAGTTCGATGGGGATCACCCGGATCCGGTAATAGAGGTCTTCACGGAAGCGCCCTTCTGCTACCTCGTTCTCCAGGACCTTGTTGGTCGCCACGATGACCCTCACATCCACGGACACCGGTCTCTCCCCGCCCACGGGGAAGAATTGCCGTTCCTGCAGGACCCGCAGAAACTTCGCCTGCGTAGCGAGGGTCATGTCGCCGATCTCGTCCAGGAAGATCGTACCCTCATGGGCCTGGACGAACAGGCCCTTCGAGTTCCTCACGGCCCCGGTGAAGGCCCCCTTCTCATGGCCGAAGAGCTCGCTTTCGAGCAGCGTCTCCGGTATTGCCGCACAGTTGATGGCAACAAAGGGCCCCTCTTTCCTCGCGCCGGTGACGTGGATGGCGCGGGCGATCAGTTCCTTGCCGGTCCCGCTCTCGCCATGAATGAAGACCGTGGAGTCGGTTCGCGCGATGCGGGTCACCGACTCCAGCACTTTCTGCATCTCTCCGCTCCTCGCTACAATGTTCTCGAAATCGTACCGCTCCCGGACCAGTTCCTTCAGCCGCGAGACCTCCGTGGTCAGTCTCCGGTTCTCCAGCGCCCGTTCGATGGAGAGGACCAGTTCCCGTGCGTCAAAAGGCTTGGTCAGGTAGGTAAAAGCGCCCTTTTTCATCGCTTCCACGGCGCTCTCGATGCTTCCGTGGGCGGTCAGGATGATGACGGGCAGGCCGGGGCTCATGTGGTGCGCCTCGGTCATGAGCGAGATGCCGTCCGTCTGCACGAGCTGCAAATCGATGATGGCGAGGTCGAAGACCTGAGCTGCCAGCAGGGTCCTCGCCTCCACCTCATCGGGGGCCGTATACACCTCGAACCCCGAAGACTCGAGCCTTATCCTGATCAGTTCCAGGAGGTTCCGGTCGTCGTCGACGACCAGGAGTTTGCCTGATGCCATGTTCTTTCCCGCCTCCTATTTGACGATCGATTTCTTCTTGCCTTCGATCTCGATGTCCACCTCTTTTGTCTTTTCGAACATATCGAGAACGCCGGTCCAGATTCTGGCCTCTCCCGTGAGGGAGCTGTGGGGGAACTGTTTCACCAGCCGGGCGAAGTAGTCCCGGGACTTGCGATAGTCCTTCTTGGGGTTTCCCGCGTGTGCGTAGACCAGGCCCAGTGCATAGAGCGCCTCGTCGGCGTGCGGACCGCTTGGGGAGGCTGCAAGGATGTCCTCGCTCTTCCTCACTGCCCGCTCGAACTCCCCGCCGTCGATGAGGGGCTGCAGCGAATGCAGACGGGCGCACTCTTCGCCGCCGCCCGGGGTCTTGGCCGGGACCGCACAGCTTGAGCTTACCAGCAGCATCAGTCCGGCAATATAAAGGTAAAGATACTGCCCCCGCCGGGTTCGCTTTCCGCCCATACCTTGCCTCCATGCGCCTGGATGATGTGCTTCACGATCGCCAGACCCAGGCCGGTCCCTCTCAAAGGACCCGACCCTTTATGCGCCGCCTGGCGATATTTGTCGAATATCTCCGTCAGGTGAGGTTTCGGGATCCCGAACCCTGTGTCAGCCACGGAAACGCTGACCCCCCCATCGTTCAAATGTGCCGAGATGCAGACAACGCCGCCTGGGGGCGTGAATTTCAGCGCATTCCCGATTAGGTTCCGCAATACCTGCAGAATCCGCTCGCCGTCCATCAATACGGGGGGCAGTTCGCAGACAGCCTGTTCGATGCTGATCTTCTTCGCCTCGGCCAGAGGAGCCACTTCTTCCACTGCCTTGGCGATGAGCGGCCGAAGCTCGGCCCGGGAGAAATTGTACGCCAGCATCCCCGCTTCGAGCTTTGAGAGGTCCAGGAGAGAGCTCACCTGCTCGATCAGGCGTTTGCTCTCCTCGGCAATAATGGTCAGAAGCCTCCTCTGCCGTTCGGCAATCTCACCGCCCAGTCCTTCCAGGAGCAGGTTCGTTCCTTCCTGTATGGAGGCAAGGGGCGTGCGCAGCTCGTGGGACATGAGCGCATAGAAGTCGGACTTCATCCGGTCCACTTCCTTGAGCTTGATGCTCATGGAGTTGAAGGCCCGCGCCAGTTCACGGATCTCCGGCGGAGAGGCGAGGTCCAGGTCGGACTTGAAGACCCCCTCCGCTATTTCTTCCGTCTTTTTTTTCATTTCGCCGAGGGGCTTCGTGATGCTCCGGGTAATGACGAAGGACAGGACGATCCCGAAGAGCAGCGACACGCTGGTGATCACCATGGCCGCTCTGCGCGCCTGTTCTCCCGATTTCCTCAGGTCCGTCACCTTGTGGAAGATGCTTTGCTGGCTCAGGAGCCTCATCGTGCTCAGCTTGTCGAGGATGGCGTTGACGACCTGTTCCTTCTCTTCGGCGTATTGTTCCCGGGGATAGCGCATGCCTGATTTCATCTTTCCCACTTCGTCCTGCATCAGCGCCTTGTACCGGTCGTGGAGCGCTCTGATGTCAACGAGCAGGACCCGGACCGGGTCCGAAGCAGCCACCAGGTTCGCCCCCCGGAGTATCCGTTCGAAATCGTTCCCTGATGCGAGGAACCTGTCATAGAGCGCCTCATCCCGCAGGATGAGGAACTTTTTCTCGTACCGGGTCTCGGACAGCAGGGCATCGGTGAGGTCTTTATGCAGGTCGATGAGCGGGTTGTCCACGAACAAGATGGATTGGGCGAAATTGTTGACCTTGCCGAACTGCATAATGGCGTAGACGCTCACTCCCGTGGAAAGCACGAGGAGCGCGATATATCCGGCCATCAATCGGGGGAAAATGCCGACTCTCACGACATCACCTGAATACGGAGTGGAACAGCAATTCGGCAACAAAGCCGGGAAAAAAGAGACAGACCCAATTCCAAGGCGCAAGTGGTTCAACCGTTCGAACGCGAGATAAACTAACACTTTTTGATTCGGAACGCAACAATGAGCATGGAGCCGGGATCCCGATAGGGTTGATAAATGCAATGGGTTTGTTTTACAGAAGCCGGGAGGTGTATGAAAATCCCTTCACGGAACGATGCCTCTCTCCATGATGAATAATGATCCCGGACGTGTCATTTGTCCCTGATCAAGTGGGCGTTCCCTCCCGGTACTCGTAGGCGACTTCCCGTTCACCCTCATATTCATCATCACGAGACCCTCGGCTTGCCTGTGATGACGTTCTGAACCATGCCCGGGTCCTTCATGGGACCCCTCCTTGTGCAAACCGTTCCATGAAAAAAAGGGGTCACCCCCTTGGGTGACCCCGGATGCCCGCCTGGTTACGAGTGACGGTCATCAGTCATTTGCTGGCAAGAGCCCGGTCGATCGACCACTTGCCGCCGCCTCCGATCATGAGCACCAGCGCGATCGCGATGACCAGGATGTGATACTCAAAACCTTCGCCCTTCTGGTTCCCGAACCAGTTCATGAAGAACCCGTTCTGCCAGTGGATCATGTATACGGCGACCGCCATTTCGACGCCGATCGCCAATGCGGCAACACGGGTCAAAAGCCCGGTGATCAACCCCACCGGCCCGAGAATCTCGGTCATGATGGCCAGGAATGCGAAAAGGGTCGGAATACCAAGCTGCGTGGTAAACATCTGCATCACGCCAGAAAAGCCGAGCAGCTTCTGCATCCCGTGGGGAATGAACACGATCCCAAGCAGCACCCTGAGGATCAGCATTGACACATCATCATTCGTCTGAAGTAATTTCTTAAGCATGAGGTCCTCCTTTTCTTGTCCTTCTCCGCCCGATGGCCCTTAATCAACCCGTGAGTGGGCCCCATCGCAATAAGGCGCTTTTTTCGTCCGTTGGTACTGACACAGGCCGGCCTTCGCTTTCCCGGCGACCGAGAACTCGACGGGCTGGAAGCCTGTCCCCGCATGCGGGCCGTCACAGAAGGGCCCTTTGCCGGACTTGCCGCAGCTGCACCAGAAGCAGGTGCCCGGCTCCAGCTCGGTTACGAACGGCAGGTCCTTACTCATCTTTTCCCCCTTGCCCGGCTGAGGCAATACCCCTTCCGAGCTTCCTGCACAGATTGCCGAGTGTCTCCTGCTCCGCTTTCGTCAGTATGTTCATGCCCTGAGCGATCCGCCCGGCGTGGCGGGGAAAGATGTCAGCGATAAGCTTTTTCCCGGATGGCGTCAGCCGGACCGAATAGTACCTCCGGTCCTCGGCGTCCCGTTCCCGCTTTACCAGCCCCCGCTTCTCCAGGTTATCGATCACCATGGTGATGTTTCCCGTGCTCTTCAGGATCTTTCGGGCAATCTCCGCCTGACTCAGTGGACCGAGGTGATAGATCGCCTCAAGCACGCCGAATTGGCTGATGGTCAGCCCCGCCCGGCTCAAATGGCCGTGAATGCTCGCCGATACCGACTCGGCCGCCCGCATCAGCTTTACATACGCATTCAGCGCCCTTGCCTCGCCGCGGCTACCCTTATGCTGGCTCCTGATCATTACCCTGCACAATTATTTCAATACTAAATTACTTAATATTAAGTTAATTATACCGCGCCCTTCGCCGTTGTCAAGGGGCTTACGCCTGTCGTTTTGGGAGGAGGTCGCCGGGACGGGCGAAGTCGCAGGGGGTGGCGTTTGTCTCGCCCGGATCACATCGCGCCGTTCACCGTGTACCAGAACAGGCTCGCGTACTCGGTGCAGGCCACGGCCGATTCCCCGAGGTTTGACGCATGGGGGATGAAGGACGAGAGCGTGACCGGCCGCTGTTCTCCGATATAGGCCGTCGGGGCGGGGATCACGGCGAATCCGCTCTTCCGGTAGAGGGCCGCGGCCCGTTTCATGTGCGTGGCGGACGTTACGAGAACGATGCGCCTGCCCGCGATCAGCCGGCCGAGCGCCTGAGCGCCTTCGATCGTGTTCCGGGACCGGCTCTCGACGATGATCCGCCTGGCAGCGACACCGGCTTCACGGGCGGTGCGTGCCATGGCTTCGGCGTCCGCAATAACGGACCCTGCGGGGTCGCCGTTCCCTCCGACCAGGACGAGAGGAACATTCAGCCTGCGCTGCAGGGCGATCCCGCTTACGAGCCGCTCGAGGGAAGCGCTGGAAGGCGCCGCGGGCAGGCCTGCCCAGCCCAGGTCACGTACGCCTCCCCCCAAGACCACGACTGCGTCGGCAGCGACCCGCGTATCCTTGAGCGGCGGGACGGCGGACTCCAGCGGCCGGAGCAGCACGCCGGAGACCGGGCTGATGCTCAGGGCATAGAGCGCGAGAAAGCCCGTGGCGACCAGAAATCGGCCAAACTGGGGGCAGAGCCTGATGATGACAAACCCCGCGATCATGAGCAAGAACAGGCCCGCAGGCGGCACAAGGAGATACAGCAGGGTCTTGGCAGCGACAAACCACATGATATGCTCCTTTTATCAGGCACCCGGGGCGGAGCGCTGCCCCCGAAGGTTCATCAGTTTCAGTACTTCGAACCAGAGGATGCTGAATATACCCGCGGCGACGCAGACAGCGACGTCAACGGGGTGAAGGACCGCAAAGTTGAACATCCTGCGGAAAAAAGGGACGGAGAGCGCCAAGGCAAGAAACACCACGGCGCCTCCCGTCACCGACCAGAGCGCGGCATTCCAGGTGCGCAGCGAGGACAGGATCGGCCGGGTCCAGGAGCGGTTGATGAAGATGAGGCAGAGATTGGCAACGATCAGCGTAGTGAACGTCATCGCTCTCGCTTCGTCGGCCCCCTGTCCTCGCCGGAGCGACATGAGGAACACAGCCAGCAGGACGATCAGAACGCTCAGGCCCTGCAGCAGGCTGATCGCGACCGTCCTGGCGCTGAAGAGCGGGGTAGCGGGACCCCGCGGAGGCCTGTTCATCACGCCCGCTTCCTCCGGCTCGGCCTCGAACACGATGGAACAGGCCGGATCGATGATCAATTCCAGAAACACGATATGCACCGGCAGGAGCACCAGCGGCAATTTGAACAAGACCGGGATGAGCGACATGCCCGCGATCGGCACATGGACCGATACTATGTAAGCGACCGCCTTCCTGAGATTATCGAAGATCCTCCGGCCCATGCGCACCGCCTTGACGATCGAGGAAAAATCGTCGTCCAGGAGCACAAGAGCCGATGCCTCGCGGGCAACGTCGGTGCCCCGCCCGCCCATGGCGATCCCGATGTGTGCCGCCTTGAGCGCCGGCGCGTCATTCACCCCGTCTCCGGTCATGGCCACGACCTCGTTGTTGGCCTTGAGGGCCTGCACGATCCGGAGCTTCTGCTCCGGGACGACGCGCGCGAAAATGTTCACGCTCCTGATCCGTTCCCGGAGAACGCCGTCATCCATGGCGTCGAGCTCCGCCCCGGTGATGATGCCGGCCGCCGTGGGAAGGCCGATCGCGCTCGCTATGCTTGCGGCCGTCCCTGCGTAATCGCCGGTGATCATGATGACGCGGATGCCGGCTGCGGCGCATTCCGCCGTTGCCTCCTGCACACCGGGCCGGACGGGGTCGGCAAGACCGACCAGGCCGACAAAGTCAAAGGGAAAATCATGCTGCTGCCCGGGGAGGTCCCTGCTGACGAACCGGGAGCGAGCGACGCCCAGGATGCGCAGGCCCTTGTTCGCCAGGGACTCCACGGTCTTTGCCAGTTCCTCCCTCCGGTCCCGGTCCAGATGGCAGAGATCGGCGATCGCCTCGGGCGACCCTTTCGACGCGATGACGAACTCGCTGCCGTTCGGCGACTGCCAGACGTGGGACAGCGCCATGAGATGGTCGGAGAGCGGATACTCGCGAACCAGCGTCCAGTCGGCATGGAGATGCTCGGTGCGGGAAAGAGATTGTTCGCCCAGGTCCTTGAACGCCCTCTCCATGGGATCGAAGGGGGCCTTCTGGCTGGCAAGGATGCTGAATTCGATCACTTCGTGGAACTGCTCCGGGATGGCGCCCTGCGCGCTGTGATCGATCCCGTAGAACTCGTTCCGGGCCCAGATCGTGTCGACGGACATTCGGTTCTGCGTCAGCGTCCCGGTCTTGTCGACGCAGAGCACGGTCGCAGCGCCGAGGGTCTCGACAGCGGGGACCCGCCTCGTGAGGACCCGCTGCCGGGAAATGCGCCACGCTCCGAGGGCGAGGAAAATGGTGAGCACCACGGGGAATTCCTCGGGCAGTAATGCCATGGCGAGCGTGATGCCCGCGAGAAAGCCGTCGAGCCAGTTCGAGCGCGTCACTCCATAGACGATGACCACGATCGTGCACAGGAACAGCCCGAGGAGCGCGAGCCTGCGGACGATCTGCTCCGTCTCCCGCTGGAGCGGGGTCTCCTCCGTCTCCACGATCCGGAGCGCCCTGCCGATCTTTCCCATTTCCGTATCAGCGCCCGTGACCTGGACGGTCGCGATCCCCTGCCCTTTGACGACGAGCGTCCCCGAGTAGAGGAACGGCAGATCCTCGCCGCCCGGCCGGGTCATCCCGCCGGTATCATTGCACGCCTTCTTCCGGACCGAAACGGATTCCCCGGTCAGCAGCGATTCATCCACGGACAGATTCGTGCAGGACTGGATTACCGCGTCTGCCGGCACCCGGTCGCCCTCGACGAGGACAATGACGTCGCCGCGCACCACTTCCCTGCCGGGAATACGCCTCTGCCTGCCCTCCCTGATGACCAGTGCGCGGGGGCTTGACAGGTCCCGAAGCGCTTCGAGCGCCCGCTCTGTCTTGCGCTCCTGGTACAGGGTGATGCCGACGACCACGAACACGAAGCCGAGCAGCATGACGGCTTCCCGGAGATCGCCCAGGACCAGGTAAATGGCCCCACAGGCGACAAGGAGGAGGAACATGGGCTCCCGCGCGACCTCCAGGGCTATCGCGATCGTGCTCCGCTTCTTCGCGGACGGTATCTCGTTGTATCCTTCGGTCTGGAGCCGCGCGGCCGCTTCGGACTCCGAAAGTCCGGAGGGAGTGCTGATGTCGGAGGGATTGAGCATAGAGATCGCGTTCTCGATCGGATACGGTCTTCGCAGTATACACAAACGGGCCTGAATTGAAAAGACCATACCCTGATG
Source organism: Nitrospirota bacterium (assembly GCA_035516965.1). Classification (NCBI taxonomy): domain Bacteria; kingdom Pseudomonadati; phylum Nitrospirota; species Nitrospirota bacterium. Next base: position 13,719 of record DATIZR010000088.1, on the reverse strand, counting down.
TGTCCCGCTGCCGCGCGGGTGTACCGGCGCCGCCCTTTTGTGCTATAGTTTATTCAGAGCTTTCTGCTGCGACCTGCGGGCCCTCCGGAAAGGAGAGGACCATGAACGAGACGATTCCGGAAACGGATCTGCGGATCCTGAAGACCATAGAAGAGCACATTTTCTCGGGGATCAGCCGGGGAATCAACCTGTCTGAACTGAATATCCTCGATGATGTCAACGCCGGCAAAGGCAAGATTGAGGAGCTGGGGGCAAAGATCGCCGTCAAGAACCCGGAGCTTGCGGTCACCATCCTCGAGATCGCGCGTTCCGTTTACTTCAGCCACAGCACGCAGGCAGAGGTCCCCGATTTCTTTGACGCCGTCATGCGCCTTGGCGCTGACCGGGTGAAACTCCTCTTTTTCTCGCTTTCGCTCTTTGCGCTCGGCAAGGGCCCCGAGGCCAGGCTGCGTGCCGCGAAAAGCGCCAGCATCGGCATACTCGGAAGGACCATCGCCGAGCAGATGAACCTCAAGGATGAACTCGTGCGCAAGGTAGAGACAGGGGGGCTTCTTTCCCAACTCGGGAAAAATGCGCTCTTGAAGGCGCGGGAACTGGGGATGGACCTTAGCGATGACTTCATCGAAAAGCATGAAAAAGACCTGGCCCTGATCATCATGGACAGGCTGGATCTGGATCCCTTCCTGAAAAAGGCCATCGGTCTGTCCGTCATCGAATTCGACGAGGAGTCCCTTTCCCTGCCCGGGATCATCAAACTGGCCGAGGCAATGACCGAGGACAGCTTTAGAAGGTACGGAAAGCTGGTTTTGAAATCGCCCATGCCCGACTCTTCTGACATCGTAACCAGGACGCCGGGCGACGCCATCCGGAGGCTGTTTACCGCATTAGGGGTCGAAGAATTTCTCGAAGTGCAGGAAACGCCCACCCGGCGCCAGTTGGAGGCCCGGGGGAAACAGAAAAAAGGACCCGTCGGCACCGTCAGAGGATAGCGATCCGGATGCACGCTCGCCGGCGCAGCCGCGGGGCATCGGGCGAGGAGGAAGATGGTCGACGTGCTGGCAAAGCTGCCCTGGGGAATCCTGATCCTGGCCTGTTTGACGCTGGGGCTCGCCCCGTTCGCGCCTCCCCACATCTGGGAAAAGCTCCACATGCTTGCGAAAGGCGAACTCGTCAGGCCGATCGACTGGTTCGATCTGGTGCTGCATGGAACGCCCTGGGTTCTTCTGATGCTGAAAGCGATCGTCTCGCTGACGCCGAAATGAAAGGTGAAGGGTTTTCCCCCCGGCGCAGCCATGGAGAGAAGGAGGGGAGGCATGCCGATCGCGATCATCTCGTTCTTGCCGGTGCTGCGAGAGCATCTAGGCCTTCAGCAGGTCCCGCAGGAGTAAACCCAGATCCTCAGGCTTGTAGGGTTTTGCGATGACCGCGCTGAATCCGTACTCCCGGTGATTGGCCATCACCGGGTCGTTCGAATATCCGCTCGACGCGATGGCGCGGACATTGGGGTCGATGTGCAGCAGCTCTTGGACCGCTTCCCTGCCTCCCATGCCGCCCGGTATGGTCAGATCCATGATGACCGCGACAAAAGGCTTCCCCGCATCCGCCGCATCCTTATAGAGACGCACCGCTTCCAGACCGTCCCGCGCGAAAACGACCTCAAAGCCGAATTCACGGACCATGTCGCCGGCGACGTTCCTCACCATTTCCTCGTCATCCATGATCAGGATGCTGCCCTTTCCCCGGAACGAGACGGCGGAAGCTGCCTGAAGCTCTGCTGCGGGCGACTCCGACGCGGGCAGCAGGAGCGTGAAGGTCGTCCCCTGACCGATCCGGGAGCTGACGGTGATCTGGCCGCCGTGGTTCTTGATGATGGAATAGGTGACCGCGAGTCCGAGGCCGCTCCCGGTCTGCTTCGTCGTGAAAAAGGGGTCGAAGATCTTGGCGAGATATTCCTCCGGGATACCCGTGCCTTCATCGCGCACCGTCACGTGCACATAGCGGCCCCGCCGCGCCGGCAGCACGTTCAGCATCTCCTCCCGGGCGTTGCAGGCCTCGATGGTAATCACCCCGCCTTCGGGCATGGCCTGGCAGGCATTCAGTACGAGGTTCTGGAATACCTGACTCATCTGTCCCGCGTCCGCCTCGACAGGCCAGAGGCCGACGTCAAAGTGCAGCGAACTCCTCACCCGCGCGCCGCGCAGCGCGAAGCCCACCGCGTCCCGGATCACCTGGTCGATCGCGACGGTCTTTGTGACGGGCTCGCCTCCCTTCGAAAAGGTGAGCAGCTGCATGGTCAGGTCCCTGGCATGGTTCGAGGCCTTTTCGGCGTCGTTGAGCCGGTCGTGTTCGAAGGAGCCCGGCTTGAGCCGCATGCGCGCCAGGGCGATGTTGCCGAGGATCGCCGTCAGGATATTGTTGAAGTCATGGGCGATGCCGCCTGCCAGGATGCCGAGCGATTCCAGCTTCTCCACCTTCTGCATCTCCGCTTCGACCAGTTTGTGGTCCGACATATCGATGGCAAGCCCCCGCAGGCCGACGGTTCTGTCCCCGCGCCTGATCGGTGCGGTATGAACGCCCACGAAGAAGGTGCTCCCGTCCCGGCGAAGGGCGTGAAACTCCGTGTACCCGAACTGCTGGCCCTCGAGCCGCCGCTCCATGGCCTCGCGGACCAGCTGCCGGTCCTGCGGATCGACGACTTGCAGGACGCTCATACCCGCGCTGATATCAGACTCAGTGTAGCCGAAGGCTTTCAGGCCGGTCTTGTTGAAGTAGGTGAAGTTGCCCTGCAGGTCGCACTCGAAGACGGACTGCGGCAGGGAGTCCGCGAGCTCCTTGAAACGCTCCTGGCTCTCTTGCAGCGCTTCCCCGGCCCGCCTTCGCTCGGTGATGTCGGTATGGGTGCCGATAACGCGCAGTGCCTTTCCGTCGGAAGTGCGGGTGACGATCTTGCCCCGGTCGAGGACCCACTTGTACGTTCCGTCCCTGCTCAGCATTCGGTGCTCGCTCATGTACACGGGGGCCTCCCCGGAAAAGTGCCTTTGGATCTCGCGGTACACGTATTCCTTGTCCCCGGGATGGACCCGCTTGTCCCATTCATCGAGAGTGTTGCCGATCTCGTCATCTCCGTATCCCAGCATCGCTTTCCACTGATGGGAGTAAAATACCTCGTTGGTCTGCACGTTCCAGTCCCAGAGGCCGTCCCCGGCGCCTTCGAGGGCGAACTTCCAGCGCTCCTCGCTCTCGTGCAGCGCCTGATCAGCCCGGTCGCGGCCGATGGCGTACTGCTTCATGAGGCCGTACATGATCGAGGCGGTCACGAAGATGAACAGCCAGCCCTTGATGATGCTCAGGATCGTGTACATGCGGGTGTTCGCCGCGATCGCCTCGACGAGCAGATCGGACGTCGCGATCCAGGTGACGCTGAGGACGATGTATATGAGGATGATCCTGAAAGGAGTGAGTTTGAACATGGGAACTCCCGGTGCGGCAGAACACTGAACGGAGCAGAGCGAGATAAAAGACCGCGTAAAAAGCTTATCAAATTCCGGGCAAAAAGGGTAGGGAAATTACGATGGGAACTGCGGTGTGTTACCGTTGGTAGCGCAACGATCACACCACATTACCTGCGTCTGCGGCGGTCTGTGCACTACAGAAAAAAGGTCCTTGAGGACGCAATGGAAATTTCCGGGCAGTGGAGCCCCACCTGCGGGAGCTGGCGGCGCCCCTTTAGGGACGCGACCTCCTGCGGACTACGACGCATTACCCCGGGCAGGAGCCGGGGGATTGCAAGTCGCGGGATTCATGGGAGAGCGCTCAGGGTATTTCGGTCGAGGCATCACGGCTTGGGCGGCATCTTCACCACCGTGAACCAGAATTCTTCAAGCGTATTTACCACCTTGATGAAGGCGTCAAATCCTACGGGCTTGGTTATATAACAATTTGCCCCCAGGTCGTAGCACTTCACGATGTCGGCATCGGCATCCGACGTAGTCAGGATAACTACCGGGATGCTGTGGAGGTTCTTGTCGTCCTTGATCTCCTTGAGCACTTCCCTGCCGTCCTTCTTCGGCATATTGAGGTCGAGGAGGACCACGTCAGGCCGCGGAACATCGGAATAGGGATGTTCGCGTCGCAGGAACTTGAGCGCCTTTACACCGTCGTCTACCACATGGAGGTTGACGATCAGCTTTGCCGCAGCCAGCCCCTCCCGGGTCAGTTCCACGTCGCCGGCGTCATCCTCGACCAGCAGCACATCGATATCTTTTCGAGTTCTCATGCTTCGTCTCCTCCGCGCGGCTCTCAAGCGGCCGGCCCGGAACTTCCTTCTCCTTGACGCATCCGTTCCCTGGCGCTGCCGGGGACGGAAAATACATACCATCATTCGGCCGGCAATGTAAAGTAAAAAATCGAGCCCCTTCCTGGCTCCGATTCCACCCAGATCCGCCCGCCGTGGCGCTCCACGATCTTCTTGCAGACCGCAAGTCCGATGCCGGTGCCAGAGTACTCCGTCCGTGTATGAAGCCGCTGGAAGATCACGAATATCCGCTCGGCGTATTCCATCGGGATTCCGATGCCGTTGTCCTTCACTGAAAACTCCCATTCCGCGTCTTTCCGGACTGCTGAGATATGCACCCGGGGAGCCGCGTCGCCGTGGTACTTCACCGCGTTCCCAACGAGGTTCTGGAACAGCTGTCCCAGCTGCGTTTCGTCTCCCGGCACCGTGGGAAGCGGATCGGCCGTGATGGATGCGCCGGACTCATGGATGACCACATCGATGTCCTTCAGCACGCGGCCGAGCACCGCATTACAGTCGTTTTTGACGAACCCCTGGCCGCGCGTCGTGATGCGCGAATAGGCCAGGAGGTCCTTGATCAGCATCTGCATGCGCCTGGCGCCGTCCACGATGTAAGCAACATAGGTGTCCGCTTTTTCGTCGAGCTTCCCCCGGTACCGCTTCTCGAGCAGCTCCGTGAAGCTCGCGACCTTGCGCAGGGGCTCCTGCAGGTCGTGGGAGGCGACGTAGGCGAACTGCTCCAGGTCCCGGTTCGAGCGCTCGAGCTCGAACATGACCTGCTTCAGTCGCGCTTCGGCCCTCTTGCGCTCCGTGATGTCGCGTGCGATCGTCGACGCCCCGATGATTGTCCCGTCCTGGTCCTTGATCGGCGAAATAGCCGCCGAGACATCGACCCATTGCGCGTTCTTGCGTATCCGTACCGTCTCAACGTGCTCGACCCGTTCCCCCCGCGCGATGCGGGAGAGGATGTCCCGCTCCTCCGCGGCTCGATCGGGCGGGAACAGCATGGCCATGGACCGGCCGATGACCTCCTCCGCTCCGTACCCGAACAGCTTTTCCGCTCCGGGGTTCCAACTGGTGATGACGCCGTCGATCGTCTTGCTGATGATCGCGTCATCCGAAGATTGAACGATGGCCGCCATGTGCGCAAGCATCTCTTCCGCCCGCTTTCGCAGCACGATATCGCTTGCCGCGGCTGCTAAGGTCGTCAGGGTATCGACATCCTTCTGCGTGTAGTCGCGCGCCTTGTTGCCAACGCCCATGATGACATCGATCCTGTTGTAGCGCACGACCGGCACGACCACCTCGCGGATGACCGGGGCATGCCCCTCCGGGAGCCCTCTCCGGTTCGGCAGACCCCGGTAGTCGTTGTGGATGATCGGCTTGCGCTCCCGGATGCAGTCGGCCCATACCCCCGCGGCGCTGACCGGGTAGTGCTTCCCCTTGCCTTCGGCGGTGCACATGCTCCCGATGGTGTTGGTCGACCAGGCCTGGAGCTGCAGGGTCGTCTGGTCCTCCCCCAGGAAGTGGAAGAAGCCGATGGTACTGTTGGTGAGCGCCTCTGCCTCGTCCAGGGCGGCCTGCATCATGTCGTCCAGCGAGCGTTCCCTCGCGATGTCATTGAGCCTCACCCGGGCGCGGAGCAATGATTCCGCCCGCTTCCGCTCGCCGATGTCGCGCCAGACCACGTGGAGCAGCTGCCGATCCCGGCTCAGGATGGGCGTGAGCAGCACCTCGACGAAGAAATGTTCGCCGTCGGCGCGGACGTGCTCCCATTCGAACAGCTGGTTCCCCTGTTCGAACGCGGCGGCGAGCAGCGCGGCCGATTTTTGGCCGGAAGGCCGGCCGTCGGGCTGGTACTCGGGCGATATTCTGTCCGGCGAAAGACCACGAACCTCGTCCACGGACTCCCTGCGCAGCATCGCAAGCGCCGCGCGATTACAATCTATGAAACGGCCGCCCTCCATCAGCAGAACGGCTTCAGCGGTGTCCTCGAAAAGCCTGCGGAAACGGGCCTCACTTTCGCGCAGCCTGACGTTCGTGATCTCCATCTGCCGGTGGTGGGCGCCCTGGCGCCGCTGGAAGGCCGCAAGAGCGGCGAATGATGTCAGGGCAATGATGCCGAAGATCGCGCCCTGGCTCAGCGCATCCTTCCTCCAGCCGGAGGTGATCGCGGAGAGGTCTCTTCCCACGACGGCCACCATTGGCTTGTCCAGGGGGACGCTGGCGGGCCTGATCGTGCGCAGCACCACTATGCGCGCTTTCCCCGCCGCGCCGGTGAACAGGTTCTCGTCCCTGCCGCTTTCCCGATGGCGCGCGAAGAACGAACCGGATTGGGCCAGGCTCCCACCCGCCCCGGCTTCCTGTTCAGGCACGACCAGGAACTGCATACCGTCTCCATGAACGACCGAGGCCGCCATGTCAGGGGCGTAGTTCACCGACCCCAGCAGGGTCTTGAAAAAATCGGGATCGAGCGTCGCCACCACGATGCCGCTGAATTCGTTGTTCCTTCCCGGGATCACCCGGGTCAGGTTCATGACCCAGGCGCCCAGAATTGTCTTGTACGGCTTTGAAACGAACAGTGTATCCGTGTCGGGATGCTCGCGGGCCTGGTGAAAATACTCCCGCTGGCCGAGGTCGTATCCGATGATCTCCTTCCGGTCGGAGAGACGTATGATACCCCGGGAGTCGGCGACAAAGAGCGTCCGGACGCCGGGCATCACGTCATCGAGCGCTTTCAAGCGGCGAGTGGAAACCGCAAGCGACCATTGGGCCGCGGGCCGGCCCCTGAGTTCGTCGCGGATGGACAGGAGGGCCCTGTCGGTCCCCTCCAACTGCTGGGCGAGATTGTCATTGATGACCCGCGCCTGGGTATGCAGGCGCAGACGCTCTCCCGCCAGGAGGTCCGCCTTGCTCTTGGCGAGGTTGTACATCAGCGCAACGCCGAGCAGCAGGAGCGCAACGCCGAGAAGGAGCCACTGAACGGGGAAAGAACCTTCGACACGGCTCCACATCCGGTCGCGACCCTCCCGCTCTTGGCCCCCCCTTCCACCAATCGTCATGCCGTCTCCACCCTGTTCCTGCCGCGCTTCTTGGCGCGATAGAGTGCATCATCCGCCCTGTTGATTAAGGAATCGATGGTGTCGTCTTCCCTGAGCTGGGTGACTCCGAAACTGCCGGTCACCGGCGATGCTGCCGAGAAGGTGGATTGTTCGATGACCCCCCGCAGTCTCTCGGCAAGTTGGGAGGCCTGCTCCAAATCATCATCGGGAACAAGGATCATGAATTCTTCCCCTCCCCAGCGGGCGAGGGACTCGTACTTCCTGAGATTGTCCTTCATGAGCTGCGCCATCTGCTGCAGCACGCGGTCGCCGGTACTGTGCCCGAAGGTATCGTTGATCCCCTTGAAATGGTCGATGTCGAGCATGATGAGCGAGAGCGGTGAGAAATGCCTCATGACCCGCCTTATCTCTGCTTCGAGCACCTCATTGAACTTCAGGCGGTTATAAACGCCGGTCAATACGTCTGTCGTTGCCTGGCGGAAAAGCTGTTCATTGACGCGCTTCAGCTCGGCCTCGAGCTTATGCCGCTCTATGGCATAATGCAGTGCGCGGTTCAACATCCGGGCGTCTATCTCCCCCTTGACCAGATAATCCTGGGCGCCCTTCTTCACCGCTTCCATGCCGAACGCGTCGTCCGAGAGACCGGTAAGCACTACCACGGGAACATCGGGCGAGGATTCCAGCAGACCGGTAAGCGTTTCCAGTCCCGTACTGTCGGGCAGGTTCATGTCCAGCAGGACGATGTCGGTCTTGTTCCGTCCCAGATGCGCAAGGCCGGAGCTGAGGAGGTCCACGCACACGACGTTGGCGCGGATTGATAGCTGCGCCAGCATCTCCTGGATGAGTTCGACGTCGCTGGGATCGTCCTCTACGAGTAAGATTGTGATGACGTCGCTGGCCACGGTCGATGTGTTCCTTTTTGCCATAGTATGCTCCCCGACAGTCCTGTTTTTATAATGCCACTCTTTCCATCTTTTGTCGAGGGCCCTTCCTTTACAGAATATAGGAGAAATGATTGTTTGTAAAGCGGGGTCGCATGAATAGATTGCCGGGGAAAACGGACATGCCTGAGGGTGATCAGCGTGGAGCGGCCTATCGCAGGGATGCCATCGTTGAAGTTGATATTCTCTTCTGAGAATTCAGCATAGACACTTTGTCGATTACATTTTATATCAGGATGTCGGAATAAAAGCGAATCCGGACCAGGCACGCTCCCGCAAGAATTACAGGTCAGGGGCCAGGGAATCCGCTACGGGGTGTCCCGGCGCAGTCGCATATGCTTGCGTTCTAGAAAAATTGCCAACGCGGCGGCCTGCACCTTTGCCGCTTATCTTGCCGGCCTCAGACAGTCAATGAATTTCCTGTGTTCCTCACATCTCATGCGTCCAGTATCTCTCTTACTTTCTTCAAGAGAGCATCGGGTGAAAGGGGCTTTGAGATCAGGTGCAGCCCCTCGTCGAGGATCTCTCTCCCCTGAAGGACATCAGCCGCATAGCCGCTCGTGAACAGGACCTTGATATCGGACCTGATCTTCTTTATTTCTTCGTAGACCTCCCTGCCGTTCTTCTTCGGCATAATCACGTCCAGGAGCAGGAGATCGACGTCATCCTTGTGTGCCCTGAACGTTTCCAGGGCTTCCTCCCCGTCCTGTGCCTCGATGAGCGCATAGCCGAACTCCTGCAGGACAATGCGCGCAAGCCGTCTCACGTCATTATCGTCCTCGACCACCAGGATGGTTTCCGTGCCGCCTGCCGCGGCCAGGAAGTTGGCAGGCCTGATCTCTTCTGCGTCAATTCTGCTGATGGGCAGATAGATATTGAACGTCGTTCCCCTTCCGGGCTCGCTGTGCACCGTGACATAGCCATTGTGCTGTTTGATGATGCCGTACACGATCGAGAGCCCGAGGCCGGTGCCTTTCCCGACCTCCTTGGTCGTAAAAAAGGGGTCGAATATTTTTTTTGCAGTTTGTGCGTCCATGCCGACCCCCGTATCCGCCACCGCGATGCATGCGTAGGTGCCCGGTTCTCCGAAACCGTGGGCCCGCTGGAAATCGCTGCCCAGGACAACACGCTTCGTTTCGAGCGCCAGCTTTCCTCCCCGAGGCATGGCATCCCTCGCGTTGGTTGCGAAATTCATCAAGACCTGCTCCATCTGTCCGCTGTCGGCAACGACCGTCAGACGTTCTTCGGAAAGGCTGGCCCCGAATTCCACGTCCTCCCCGATCAGCTTGGCCAATAGCTTCTCGACCTTCCGGATGATCTGGTTGAGATCCACCGGTTTCGGGTTGATGATCTGCTTTCTGCTGAACGCCAGGAGGCTTTGCGTGAGATTGGCCGCCCGCTCCGCCGATGAGAGCATATGCTCCACGTAGGACCTCGATTTCTCGTCAAGCTCGCTGCTCATCTGCAGAAGGTATCCATAACTGATGATCGCCGACAGGATATTGTTGAAGTCATGCGCTATGCCGCCCGTCAACTGACCGACCGCCTCCATTTTCTGTGCGTGGCGAAGCTGCGCCTCCAGCTTACGCTCCACCGTGACGTCCCGAAGCATCTCCCGGTAGGCTACGGCCGCCCCTGCGTCATTCCGGACCGTCGTCGCCGTGACCAGGGCATCGATGCCCTCCCCGCTCTTCTTCTTCAGCTTGACCTCAAAGTCGGCAACGGAGCCGCGACGCGCCATGGCCTCCTTGAATGCCTCCCGGTCCCCGGGCGTTGCATAGAGATCTTTCCCGATGTTGACGGACAGCATCTCCTCTTTTGACGGATAGCCGAAGAGGGTCAAGCCCGCGGGGTTCATATCGTTGACCCTTCCTTCGGGCGTGCTGATGAAGATGACGTCTTTTGATTCTTCGAACAAGGTGCGGTATTTTTTTTCAGAATCCCGCAGAGCCTCTTCAGCCTCTATGCGCTCGCTGATGTCCCTGAAGGTCACCACCGCGCCGGTTATCCGGTCCCCTTCCCGGATCGGGGTGGTCGTGTACTGGACGGCGAACCTTGTCCCGTCCTTTCTCCGGAAGAACCCTTCTTCGATGCGGTGGACGACGCCGTCCCTGAGCGTGGACTCGATCGGGCATTCGTCTTCCCGGCGGGTCCCGTCCGCCGCCCGGCAGTGCCACGCCGCGGACCAGGGTTGGCCGGCCAGGTCCTCAGCCCTGCACCGCAGCATAACCGCCGCGGCAGGATTGACAAAGGTATGGTTTCCCTCCCTGTCCAGTCCAAGGATCCCCTCGCCGGCGGCTTCCAGGATCAACAGGTTCTGCCGCCTCAGACGCTCCAGGCGCCCGGCGAAATCTCTCAAGGAATGGTCCTGTTCATACAGCTTCTGCGATGTCGTGTTCAGAGCGGCGGCAAGCTGCTCGATCTCCAGCGAGCCCGCCTCCACGCGGACCGTGGCTCCGCGGTCCACATCCAGCCTTTTCGCGAAGTCCGTGATCCTGCCGACCGCGCGGAGCGGGCGGCTCAAAAAGATCAGGATACATGCGGTGCTCACCGATACGACGATCAGCGCGGCAACGAGGGAATCCTTCCAGATGCCCCTGCGGAGGTCGCTGATGGCGCGCAGGCTGTAATCGACATTCACCCACCCCAGGAGTGACTCATCCGCGATGGGATACCAGACGCTGATCCCGCCTTCGTCCACGATGATCTCCGGGTTTCTGCCCGGCGGTGTTCTGAGCCGGTCCAGGCTGTACTGAACCTTGGGCGCGGAATTGTCGACATGGACCACGCGGCTCAGCAGAGAGCCTTCGGGATTGGCAACGGACAGGGACCGGACATGGGGGAACTCGGCGACTTTCAGCAGCAGCGATTCTATCGACGCAAGGTCCTCCGTCAACAGGTAGTTCATACTGAGGTTCGCAACGCTTTTGGCCATGATGGTCGCCTGCGACTCTATGGCCTCCAGCGACGCTTCGGTCTGCACGCTCGCCGTATGCCATGCGTATATCCCGATCGTGGTGAGCAGCAGAAGGGACACAATGAAACCGACCTGGAGAGGGAGTCGTCTCGGGAAGACGAAATGAAGCCATCTCCTGTTGCTCATCAATCCCCTCCTTTCACGACGTACTTCTCGAGGCCCAGTCGTTCGATCGGCCCGTAATCTCTTTCGTAATTTGCCCTCACGATTTTCTCTATTCCGACGGCCTTAAGAAGGCCATCGGCCCCAGCATCCTCGTTCAGCTTCAAGAGGGCATTGACGACCGCTTTGCGGACCGATAGAGGGACGCGAGGATGGACCGCGATGGGATGAGAAACGACCGGAGGAGTGCGGTAGATGATGCGAAGCTCGTCCCTGAGCTCCTGCGGTGCGTTTTCCAGGGTCTTGTTCACACCGCCGCCTGCGGCAGCCATCCCTGCCAACACATGCTTATAGACATTACTATGGGTGATGACATATTTTGGCGTGAATTTTATTTTTTCCTGCGTGGTAAGAAGCGCTCGCATATACAAGGAAGCGGCAAATGCATTCGGGGATGGGAATACGATCGTCTTGCCGTTCAGGTCCTCCACGGACGTGAAATCGCTGTCCTTATCTACAACGATAATTCCCACCAGCTGGTTCTCGCCGTCCCGTACGAGGGGGATGTAGCCCTGCGCCTTTTTTGCCATGACGGCATGGTAGGGGTTCAGATAGACGAAATCGGGAATGCCTTCATGGATTTCCTGTTCGAAGTCGGGAATTGATTTGTAAAATTGCAGCTTCAACGCAACCCCGGCATCACGGGAGACCCTTTCAATGAAAGGACCCCAATCGCGCTTGATGGCGGCGGGGGGGTACTGCGGAACGACGGCGAACGTGTAGGTGTCCTGTTCCGCCGCAGCGAGGGACTGAACGGAGTGAAGCAATCCGGCAAGACAGGCCAAACCGAACAGCACCAGGACGGCCACGAGACGGGCCGAGACAGGCAGAACTCTTTTCAAATGTCGACTCATGCTTTCTTCTTGCCGATTCCCCTCAGGAGTGAGAAGGCCTGCCCTGCCCCCATGCCTCCGCCGCTCACATTCCCGCTGTGCGGGGAACGCGAAAACCAGAGGGTTCTTCCCGTCTGAATAATACTATAATTATCCTCATTGTGCAAGTTTTTGCGACGGCATTCATTTCTGAATCCCGCGACTTGCAATCCCCGCTCCTGCCGGCGGGGGATCCACTGCCGCGGTCGAATCTTTCGTCTTGGATCGCGAAATGCCAGGCCAAATCACTAGGGAAACTGGCGCCCTTGCCACGGGCAGTAGTGCCGGATCCTTATCGTGTGGCCATTGACAGGATCATGGTGTATAGTATTCGGGTGAGTTCTCTTTCGGCTTTGATGCATCTACGCCAGGGAGACGAGAGGAGTCGGCTGCAGAGGAGGAGCCATGGAAGAAAGGAAACGATTTGCGGTCCAGCTGTCAACTGGTATCAGGGATGTGGGCAAGGTGAAATCAGCCCTCATGTTCGCCGCCCTGGCCGCGACCTCAGGCTGCGATACGGTCGTCTACTGTGTTCAGGACGGCGCGGACGCTGTCATCAAAGGAAAGATACGGGAGGAAGGGTCGCTTCCGCCCGGGATGCCGACCTTCGAGCAGCGGCTTGCGGAAGCCCGTGAGGCAGGCGTCAAGTTCGAGCTCTGCGAACAGGTGGCTCGGAACAGGAATCTGCGGAAAGAGGACCTCATCGAAGGGACCGAGATCATGGGCGGCGTGCAGCTCGTCAGCTATGCTCTGGAGTACGACGGGATGCTGTTCTTTTAGTCCGGAGTCCGTTGACGCGGACAGAACAGCAAAGCCATGCAGGAGCACCCTGCATGGCTTTGCGTTTCACACATCTTCCGCCCGAGAACGGTTATGAGATTGGTGGACGAGAAGGGGAATCTCACGCGCTTCGCTTCACGAAAGGGCCTGCCCTCTCGTGACCTCTCCCGAAACATGAGGGAAATCCTTTCCCTCAAGCTCCCTTTGGTTCGATCCCCTTAGATGAACAAAGCCGGTCAAGAAATGACCGGCTCTGTTTTATTTTGGTGGCGAGAAGGCAATCGAACTGACCCTATAACAATTTGAATTACTTATATAATTCCTGTTCGATTTTTCTTCGTATACCCAAAACTACACCCACTACTTCGCCCCTAAAATTCTTTTGAACCGGGGTGCAACAGCCACTGTCCGAGTAAGTGTGATGAAGTGATGATACAGCATCCATTCCGAGGATGCAAGGCAAAGATTTGCGCTGGATCGTGGGGCCCGTCATGATTGCCTTAGTTGCGTTATCAACGACCGGATATCTTCAACTCGCCAACAAGTGCAACGGGCGGACAACTTCACAGGCTTTGGATACTTTCCCGATTTTACTCCTGCCCACCAGGAGCTCTTGCTTACAGGGATGATC
>DATIZR010000087.1 GCA_035516965.1 Nitrospirota bacterium | reverse complement strand
TCGCGGATCAGATTTTCCGAATCCTTCCACCCCAGGCAAGGGTCGGTGATGGACTTGCCGTACACATTGTCCGTCACCTTCTGGCTGCCTTCCTCGATGAAGCTCTCGATCATGAAGCCCTTCACCATGTCCTTGAGCAGCGCCGAATGCTGGCGGCTGCGCATGACCTCCTTGGCGATTCGCGGCTGCTCGGCGAACTTCTTGTTCGAGTTGGCGTGGTTCGTGTCCACGATGATGGCGGGATTCACGAGCCTTTTTTTCTTATAGGACTCCGCAGCCATCATGAGGTCCTCGTAGTGGTAATTGGGGATGTTCAGTCCGTGATAATCAACGGCGCCGCGGAGCACGCAGTGCGTAAGGTTGTTCCCCGACGTCTTGACCTCCCACCGGTTGTAGCTGAAGAGATGCGGCGCCTGGGAGGCCTGCACCGAATTGAACATGACCTCGAAGTCGCCCGACGTGGGGTTCTTCATGCCGACGGGAATATCGAGGCCGCTGCAGGTGAGGCGGTGCGCCTGGTTCTCGACGGAGCGAGCGCCGACGGCAACGTAGCTCAGGACATCCTCCAGGTACGGGTAGTTGCCGGGATAGAGCATTTCGTCGGCAGCGGAAAGGTGTGATTCCGTGAGGGCGCGTATGTGCATTTTCCTGATGGCCTTGATACCCTCGACGATGTTCGGTTCCTCCTGTGGATTCGGCTGGTGCGCCATGCCCTTGTACCCGATCCCGGTCGTGCGCGGCTTGTTCGTGTATATCCTCGGGATGATGATGATCCTGTCCTTAACAGTTGTCTGCACTTTCGCGAGCCGCGCGATGTAATCGCAGACGGCCTCCTCATCATGCGCAGAGCAGGGACCGATGATGAGGACCAGCTTGTGCGACGTTCCGTCAAAGACGGCCTTGATCTCCTGGTCCTGCTTTTTCTTGACAGCTGCCAGGTCAGCGGAAAGCGGCATCGCGTCCAGGATGGCTTTCGGCTGCGGTATTTCACGTACGTATTCGAAACTCATGGTCTTTCACGGCCTCCCCGGCACGCTACGCTCGTGCCTTTGCGTGTCGTGCAGTATAAAAGCGGTCCCGAGCCAAGTCAAGCCAAAAAGCGGGCAGTAAAAGCAAAAAGTCTTGCAACTTGGAGTTCCTGTTTGTATAATACGTCACTTATGCTCACGGGCTACAATACCGATTTTAAGTTTCAGGGCAAGGTATACCATTGCCAGACCGAGGACGGCGGAATCAACAGCCCCTTCATCACCTCGCTGCTGTATTTTCAGGGAGCGATCCTTGCTTCGCGCAAGACGAGCTACGCCGACATTCTGAAGGCGGATTGTCTCGAGGAAGTCGTACGTGAGCTCATGATGGAACAGCACAAGCAGATGATCCGGGAACTCATGCAGGGCAGGCTCAACGTCGACCGTGCCCCCCACGAAGCGGCTTATTCGCCGCCACCCGCCGCACCGGCTGCCGCGGCACCGGAAGCGGCGCCTCCGCCTGTAAGGGTGGCAGCGCCGCCCGCCCCGGAACCGGTCCAGGAAAAGAGTCTGGACGATATCATTCTCGATTTTCTCGCGCAGGAGCAACGGGAACGGCAGCAACGGAAATAGAAGAACCTTCTTAACCCGCCCGGAGGACACTCCGGAAGAAGCACCCCGGGAGCCCGGCTCTCCGGGAAATGGGAAATGCCCCTCACCTTCACCCTACCAGGGAAAGCTCAGGAGGATAATTGCATGGCGGTCACGGAACAGCAGTTAACAACTCTGAAAGACAAGGCCAGACGGATCCGCATCGACATACTGAAGATGCTGACCGACTGCGGTTCCGGCCACACGGGCGGCAGCCTGTCGGCTGCCGACATCGCAACGGCGCTCTACTTCTACAAAATGAAGTACGATCCGAAAAATCCAGGCTGGAATGGCCGCGATCACTTCATCCTGTCCAAGGGGCACGCGGCGCCGCTCCTGTATACCGCGCTCGCCCATGCCGGGTTCATTGAGACGGCCGAGCTCTGCACCCTTCGCAGGATCGGCTCCCGCCTCCAGGGGCACCCCGATAGCAAATACCTTCCGGGGGTCGAGATATCGACGGGTTCACTGGGACAAGGTCTGTCTGTGGCCAACGGCCTCGCCCTTTCCCATAAGCTGGACAAGACCAGCAACCGCGTCTACGCGCTCCTGGGAGACGGCGAACTCCAGGAAGGACAGGTCTGGGAGGCTGCCATGACCGCGGCCCATTACAAGCTCGACAACCTCTGCGCCCTGGTGGACAACAACGGGCTGCAGATCGATGGACCCGTGGAAAAGGTGATGGGTGTGGAGCCGATCGCCGACAAGTGGCGCGCATTCGGGTGGGAAGTGATCGACATCGATGGCCATGACATGGCGAAGATCGTCGGGGCCCTCGACACAGCCGAGACAGTGAAAGGCAGGCCGACGATGATCGTCTGCCGCACGGTCAAGGGCAAGGGTTCGCGGGTGTTCGAAGGCAAGGTGGAGTTCCACGGCACCACCCCGTCGAAGGAAGAGCTCGAGATCGCGATGAAGGAGCTGGAGCAGGCAGTGTGCAAGTAAAAGGCTGACGCGGAGAGCTGGAGACAGGGGCGATGAGGAGAAAATATCCGAGCTCATGTCTCGCTGTCACCGCGTCTCCTGGTCATATTTTATCGGTTCGCAGGGGGGTAATCGTGAGCAAGGTAGCGACGAGAGATGCCTACGGGGATGCGCTGGTCAGCCTCGGGAAAAAAAGAAATGATGTGGTGGTGCTCGATGCCGACCTGTCCGGCTCAACCAAGACGGCGAAGTTCGCCAAGGTCTTTCCGGACCGTTTTTTCAACATCGGCATCGCGGAGCAGGACATGATGGGCACCGCGGCGGGCCTGGCGCTCGGCGGGAAGCTCCCCTTTGTGAGCACCTTTGCCGTATTCGCGACCGGCCGGGCCTGGGAGCAGGTGCGGCAGTCGATCTGTTATCCCAACCTGAACGTCAAGATCGTGGCAAGCCATGCCGGGGTGACCGTCGGCGAGGACGGCGGTTCCCACCAGGCCATCGAGGACATCGCGGTCATGCGTGTGATCCCTCATATGACCGTGATCGTGCCGGCCGACGGACCCGAGACGCTGCAGGCCATCGAGGCGGTCGCGGAATACAAGGGTCCCTGCTACGTGCGGACGGGTCGGAACAAAGTGCCGACCGTGTGCGGAGAAGATTACAAATTTCAGATAGGCAAAGCGCATATCATCAGCGAGGGCAGGGACGCGGCGATCATCGCGACGGGCATCATGGTGGCCGAGGCGATGAAGGCACGCGACCTGCTCAAAGCCGAGGGGGTAGATGCTGGCGTCATCAACATGTCCACGATCAAGCCGCTTGACGCTGAGGCCGTGGTCAGCGCGGCGAAGCGGTGCGGAGCGATCGTCACCGCGGAGGAGCACTCGATCATCGGCGGGCTGGGCGGAGCTGTGGCCGAGGTCCTGGCGGAATCCTTCCCCGCGCCTCTCGTGCGCGTCGGCGTGAAGGACACCTTCGGCACCTCGGGCGAGGGCGAGGGGCTCATGAAGCACTTCGGCCTTTCGGCGGCTGACATCGCAACGGCGGTAAAAAGCGTGCTCGCAAAGAAGCGGAGCACGAAGTCATAAATAATCCACGGCTCGAAATTCGAGACATTTTATTCGAATCGTCAAGACACAAAGGGGAAGACCGTTCAGGATCGAGCGATTCGTGTTCCGGATTTGATTTTCCATGATCCAGCTTTACCGCGTGACAAAATCCTATGAAGGCGTTCCCGCCCTCCGCGAGGTCACCTTTTCGGTGGAGAAGGGGGAATTCGTCTTCGTCACCGGGCCCAGCGGCGCGGGCAAGACAACGCTCCTCAAGATCCTCTTCTGCGCCGAGCACGCCGATGAAGGCCAGATCATCATCCAGGGCCTGAACACCTTCAGGCTCAGCCCGTCGAGTATTCCCTACCTCAGGCGCAACATGGGGTTCGTTTTCCAGGATTACAAGCTCCTTTCTCACAAGACGGTGTTCGAGAACATCGCTCTTGCCCTCAAGGTAGTGGGGGCGCCCTATGGCGAGATCGAGCGGCGGGCCTACCAGGTGCTCAAGAAGGTCGGCATGGATTCGAAGATGCGGCTTACGCCGCCGAAGCTCTCTGGCGGTGAACAGCAGCGGGTCGCCGTCGCGCGAGCACTGGTGAACGAACCGCTCGTGCTTCTTGCCGACGAACCGACGGGCAACCTGGACCCTCAGAGCGGGCAGGACGTGTTCCGCCTGTTCCGGGACATCAACATGAAAGGCACGACGGTCGTCGTGGCGACGCACGACTGGGAAACGGTCCGCAAGATGCAGCGCAGGATCATTACGATGGAGCGGGGCAAGGTGACTGACGATGGCAGGCAGGCAGGAAAGAAGGCACAGAACATGGAGCACAAAGCGTAACGGTAACGACGACGCCCGGTTCCATGCCCCCTGCGCCTAGCGGTTCATTATGAAAGGGTATGGTCTCTTCTACTATATCTCCGAGGCTTTTCGCGGCCTCCGATCCAACAGCGTGGTGAACCTGCTCGCCGTGGGGACGATCAGCATGGCCATGCTGATCGTCGGGTTCTTTCTCCTCGCTTTCATCAACCTCCACACCGTCGTGAGCGCTGCCGGGGACCGTCTCGATGTATCGGTCTACCTGAAGGACGGGCTAACGGCACCGGAGCGCGACTTTCTGCAGGATCGGCTCAGGGCCGAACCCGGCGTCAGAAAAGTGACCTATCTTCCCAAGGCCGAGGCGCTGACGCAGTTCCGGAAGGAACTCAAAGGTCAGGAGCACCTGATCCAGGGGCTGGGGGAGAACCCCCTACCCGATTCCTTCGAAGTGAACATCGACCGCCGGTTCGCCGAGGCGGACAGGCTCGAGGCCATGGCGAAAAAGTTCGGCGCCTATCCCGGCGTCGAAGAAGTCTCCTACGGGAAGGAAGGCGCCCGGTTCGTGGCAAACCTGTTCACGGTGATCACCTATGGCGGGATTGCCCTTGCGGTCCTGCTTGGCGTGACCGTCGTCTTCATCATATCCAATTCGGTCCGGCTCGCGCTCTACTCGCGCGGGCAGGAGATCGAACTCATGCAATGGATCGGCGCTACACGGGGTTTTATACAAGGCCCCTTCCTGATCGAGGGAATGATGCTCGCCATGCTCGGCACGGCGCTGGCCATTGGCGTGCTGGCGGCGCTGTTTTATGCTCTTCCCCGGGACCTCATCCAGTTCCTTTCGCGGCCGAACGGACTGGATTTTCTGCCCTTGCCGGTGGTAGCATATATGGTTGCGGGCGGCGGCCTTCTGGGTCTCGTTGGAGCGCAGGTGTCGGTCGGGAAGTTCCTGGAATGACCCGAATGCACGGTGTTTACGACCGATGAATAGGGACACGTAGAAATTTGGAAAGGCGGACATTTGTTCCGCCATTATTCCCGAAGATGATCGGCAGCAGGGTTTATACTTATGTTCCCGACAGGCGCCTTCGGGATAAATCGCAGATGCCGGCATAGCCGGAACAGGATGATGAAAGGTTTCATTCTTTTTCTTCTCACCGCCGTGGTAACTCTCGGCATCGTCTCGCCGTTCCCGGCTGCCGCAGACACGACAGGAAACACAAAAGAGCTGCAGCGCATCAAGCGGGAGATGGGTGAGAAGAAGAAAGCCGTTGCGCGGGCGGACAAGCAGGAACGCTCAATCCTGGGCGATCTTGACCGTATCGACCGCCAGGTGCAGGAGGGCAAGGCCGATCTGGCGGAGCAGTACAAGAAGCTGAAGGAAGCCGAACTGTCGCTGAAGGGCGTGGAACAGAACAGTTCTGCGATCACCGCGGAGCTGGCCGATCAGAAGCGCTTGTATGCCCTCCGGCTCCGTGCCTTGTATAAAATGAGCAGGAACGGCTCTGCCGCATCATTCCTCTTCTCTACTGCCGATGGCAGCGCGCTGAAGCGCATCAGATACCTGGGCATGATCGCCGACCGCGACCGGACGATCATGCGGGAATACGGGAACACACTGGCCACCCTCGAACGGAAGCAGGCGGAGCTGTCGGAGAAAAGGGCGGGATTGATCGCACGCAAACGGGCGATCGAGGGCAAGAAAAGCGAACTGGAGGAGAGAAAGCGCAGGAAGGCGGTGCTGCTCGCCTCGGTTCGGAAGGAAAAAGACATCTCCCGGGAGATGCTCCACGAGTTGGAAGAAGCCTCCGCGAATCTCTGGGCCATGATCAGGAGGTCGGAGGACGAGAGGAAGGTCAGGTCTTCCTCCCCTCCGCCCGTCAGTGCAGGACGCGGAAGGGAACGGTTGCCCTGGCCGGTTGAAGGACGGGTGCTCACGCGGTTCGGCATGCAGTTACATCCCCAGTTCAAGACTAAGGTGTTCCGCAGGGGGATCGAGATCGCGGCCCGCGAGGGAGAGCCGGTCCGTGCCGTGGGCGAGGGTCGGATCGCGTTCGCCGACTGGTACAAGGGCTACGGCAAGCTCCTGATCATTGAGCACGCCCCGGGGTTCTACACGCTCTACGGCAACCTGTCACAGTTGGATCTCAACAAGGGGGACCGCGTGCTGAAGGGCCAGGTGATCGGGCTGGCCGGAGATACGGGCAGCCTGAAGGGATCTAAATTATATTTCGAGATGCGCCGGAACGGCGAAGCCCAGGACCCGCTCCTGTGGCTTGCAAAGCGGTGACAACGGAGAGAAGAGATGAAATTATTCACGGAGGAAGGCGACATGATCAAAATCAACAAAAAGAAGTTTTTACTGACGGCGTTCGTGCTCCTGCTGGCGGGAACGCTCGTCCTGCTCACGACGGGTATCCTTATCGGCCAGGAGGCGGCCCAGTCCCGGTCGGATACCTATGAGGACCTGAAGGCGTTCACGCAG
The DNA here is from genome assembly GCA_035516965.1 of Nitrospirota bacterium. NCBI lineage: Bacteria > Pseudomonadati > Nitrospirota > Nitrospirota bacterium. The sequence goes on along the minus strand of DATIZR010000087.1, from coordinate 54,945 downwards.
GCGCTGGAACTGGTGAAGCGGAACTACGTCGAGAACCCGAATTCGAAGGAGCTGATCGAGGGTGCGATCCGGGGCATGATCGCCGGCCTTGATCCGCACTCGTCCTATATGGCCGAGCGCGCGTTCAAGGAAATGAGCCTCGACATCAAGGGCGAATTCACCGGCGTCGGGATCCAGATCGGGATCAAGAACGCCATGCTCACGATCATTGCCCCGATCGAGGACACGCCCGGCGACCGGGCAGGATTGCTTGCCGGCGACAAGATCATCAAGATAAACGACGAATGGACGAGGGACATGGCGATCGACCAGGCCGTGGACAAGATGCGCGGTCCGAAGGGCACGCAGGTCCGCCTCCTGATCCAGCGGGAGGGATGGGACAAACCGAAAGAGTTCAAGATCACGAGGGATACTATCAAGGTCCAGAGCGTCAAATCGAAGATGCTCGATCCCGGGATCGGCTATGTCAAGATCATCCAGTTCCAGGGTCAGACCACCGAAGAACTCGAGAAGGCGCTCAAGGGGCTTGAGGCAAAGGGCATGAAAAAACTGGTCCTCGACATGCGGAACAACCCCGGAGGCATCCTTGACGCTTCCGTCGACGTGAGCGGCAAATTCTTGCCCAAGGACAGTCTTGTCGTGTACCTTCAGGGGAGGCAGAAGACGGATCGGAAGGACTATCTGACCGCGAGTTCTGAGCCCCCGCGCAACTACCCCATCGTCGTTCTGGTCAATACCGGCAGCGCCAGTGCCTCGGAGATCGTGGCCGGAGCGCTCCAAGACTCCAAACGGGCAGTGATCGTAGGCACGCAGACTTTCGGAAAGGGTTCGGTGCAGACCGTGTTCCCCATCGAGAACGGGGGGGGCATCCGGCTTACTACGGCCAAGTATTACACGCCGAGCGGACGTTCGATCCAGAATGTCGGCATCACCCCCGACATCGAAGTGAAGCTGCCGACCGTGAAGGAGCCGAAGGACGGCGAGTCCGTGCATGTGCTAGTCCGGGAAAAAGACCTTGAACGTCACCTGAAGAATGACACGGTGAAGGAAGAGAAAAAAAAGAAGGAGCACGGCGCGGGAGATGACGATCTGACCATGGAGGTCGTACCCAAGGACGAGAAGGACGACATTCAGATCCAGAAGGCGCTAGAGATCCTGAAGACCGCGGTCAAGGCCGAAGATGTATTCAAAAGCATACCCGTGGCAGCCAAGATAACGGGTGAGCAGAAGGAAAAATAAAGATCACCCAGCCAAGGTAATTCTTAATTAGTTGAAAGAGCGGGACTATTTGTCCTGCTCTTTTTTTTACAAAAATATCAGATTACACCTCAAGAACATAAAAATTCTGGTTAATTCTCGGTAAATCTGCCAATAATTGCTCATAATCTGGTTTGCATTTTTTGAGGCCGGTCAATATATTAGCACTCGCCACAAATGAGTGCTAACCTGTGGTACAATAGTTTTGTAGTCATCAAGTGCAAATTTAATATCGACAAGAAAGGAGTTGCAAGATGAGCGTAAAGTTCAAGCCGTTGAAGGACAGGGTTTTCGTGAGCTATACCGCGGAGTTGGAAAAGACCGCAGGAGGCCTCTATATTCCTGACAGCGCAAAAGAGAAGCCGCAGAGCGGGCAGGTCGAGGCAATCGGCTCCGAAGTGAAGTCACTCAAGGTCGGGGACAAGATCCTGTTCGACCGCTATTCGGGCTCCAAGATCAATATCGACAACATCGAGTATCTGATCGTGAAGGAAGAAGACGTATTGGGCGTGCTGGCATAAGTCCCGGCGAAGCAGTTCCTAATTCTGAAAAATTGAATTCCTGAGGAGGATAATTATATGGCAAAGCAGCTTCTGTTTGACCAGGATGCGCGGGCGAGCATTCTGAAGGGTGTGAACGTCCTGACGGACGCCGTCAAGGCGACGCTCGGCCCCAAGGGACGCAACGTCATGATCGACAAAAAATTCGGCGCGCCGACCATCACCAAGGACGGCGTGACCGTGGCAAAGGAAGTGGAGCTCAAGGACGCCTACGAGAACATGGGCGCCCAGCTCGTGCGCGAGGTCGCCTCCAAGACCTCGGACGTGGCCGGCGACGGAACCACGACAGCGACGGTGCTGGCCCAGGCCATCTACCGCGAGGGTATGAAGAACGTCACGGCCGGCGCAAACCCCATGGACCTGAAGCGCGGCATTGAGAAGGCCGTCGCGGCCGTCATCGAAAACCTGAAGAAGATGTCCAAGCCGGTCAATGAGAAGAAAGAGATATCCCAGGTCGGCAGCATCTCCGCGAACAGCGACGAGACCATCGGCAAACTGATCGCCGAGGCCGTGGACAAGGTGGGCAAGGACGGCGTGATTACCGTGGAAGAGGCAAAGAGCATGAGCACGAGCCTCGACGTGGTCGAGGGCATGCAGTTCGACCGCGGATACATCTCCCCCTATTTCGTGACCAATGCCGAGAAGATGGAGGCCGTTCTCGAGAACGCCTACATCCTGCTCTCGGAGAAGAAGATCTCGAGCATGAAGGACCTGCTCCCGATCCTGGAGCAGACCGCAAAGATGGGCGCGCCCATGGTGATCATTGCAGAGGACGTGGAAGGCGAGGCCCTGGCCACCCTCGTGGTGAACAAGCTCAGGGGCACGCTCCAGATCTGCGCAGTGAAGGCGCCGGGCTTCGGCGACCGCCGCAAGGCCATGCTCGAGGACATTGCTATCCTGACCGGCGGCCAGGTCATCTCCGAGGACCTGGGCATCAAGCTTGAGAACGTAAAGATCAGCGACCTTGGCCGCGCCAAAAAGATCACCGTGGACAAGGACAACACGACCATCGTCGAGGGCACGGGCAAGACCGATGGGATCCAGGGACGCGTGAAGCAGATCAAGGCCCAGATCGCTGAAACGACCTCGGATTACGACAAAGAGAAGCTCCAGGAACGGCTTGCCAAGATCGTAGGCGGCGTTGCGGTCATTAATGTTGGGGCCTCAACAGAGACGGAAATGAAAGAGAAAAAGGCTCGCGTTGAGGATGCACTGCATGCGACCCGCGCGGCCATGGAAGAGGGCATCGTGGCCGGCGGCGGCGTTGCGCTGCTCCGCTGTATCCCGGTTCTGGACAAAATGAAGCTTGCCGGCGACGAACAAATCGGCGTTAATATCATCAAGAAGTCTCTTGAAGAGCCGATCCGCCAGATCGTGAACAACGCCGGACTCGAGCCGTCGGTAATCGTGGACAAGGTGAAGTCTTCAGATAAGCCGAACTACGGCTTTGATGCACAGAAGGAAGAGTATGTTGACATGCTCCAGGCCGGCATCATCGACCCGACCAAGGTGACGCGGTCCGCGCTCCAGAATGCCTCTTCCGTGGCGAGCCTCATGCTCACTACGGAAGTCATGATCACCGATCTGCCTGAAGAAAAGGGTGGCGGGATGCCCGGCGGTGGAATGCCCGGCGGCATGGGCGGTATGGGCGGCATGGGCGGCATGTATTAAGCGGAGTTTCCTTTCACGAGGAACGCAGCGGGCCGGCAGGGAGAATTCTCCTGCCGGCCTTTTTATTCGAGCGGTGCATCGGGAGTCGTTCTCTGTTTACTTCTCTTTTCTTGAACATGCTGAACAGGGAGGCGTCGTCTGCACGGAGCAGGCCGGAAGGGATACTGGAAGAACTCCATATACGGGAAGGCCTGGCGATCGCGGACATCGGTTCCGGAGGCGGTTATTTTACGCTCGCCTTTGCCCGGAGGACAGGCAAGACCGGGCGTATCTACGCCGTTGATGTCAAGAAGAAGTACCTGGATTTCATCAGGCGAAGGTCAGAGCGGGCAGGGTTCGAGAACATCATATTCGTACTGGCCGGTGAGACCGCGCTGGACCTGCCGAAAGCCGGCCTCGATCTCGTTTTCGCCCGGAATGTGTTCCATCATCTGCATGAACCGGCGAATTACTTCGCCGATCTCTATCAGCATCTGAAGCCGGGCGGAAGAGTCGCGATCATAGAACACAAGAAGAAGGGCTTCGGCTTTGTCTCTCTCTTCGGCCACCATACTTCGCGGGATGCCATCGTGAGTGCCATGGAAAAGGCCGGCTATTCGGAAGTCCGTTCCTTCGACTTCCTGCAGGACCAGACCTTTACCCTCTTCGCGAAGAAAGAGCAGGCGGATTTTAAACAGAAAAAGTTCGAAGCGGCTGGCGGAGGAAAAGCTACTTCATGGCTCTAAGCCGCTGGAGCTGGACCGTGGCGGTATCGATGGCGCTCCTGGCGTGTTTGTTGCCATGGTCGAAGTCAAGGACCTTTTTCCAGACCTCGATGGCCTCATCGAGCTTTTCTTCCCGGTACTTGGTAAGACCGATCTCGATCAGGCCATTGGAACAGGCCTCGATGTGCCTGTTGAGGTAGTCATCGTCAAAAGACAGCGACGGGGCGAAATCACGCGTCGTTATACCGCTCTCGAATATCATCCGGTAGGCAAGCCCCGCCTCTAGGAGCTCCCCTCTCTGGTATGCGGCATCCGACGCTGCCCTGATCTGCTCCCCCAAATTGAGATATCCCTGACGCAGCCCCCGAATATGTTTTTTATCGTAAGCAGTTGAGTAGATTGCGAGGGCCTTTCCATAGGCGCCCAGGGCAACCTGTTTCTGCGCCATCCTGTCCGTGTCGGCGATGGCCTTCGTGTCCTGCGACAGAGAAGGGGGATGCCGGTGGGCGGGCGCGCAAGCTGCCGATGCCAGCACGACAAGAACAAGACAGGTGAGCGCTCTTACTACGGACGATGCGGCCATGCTCACGCTCCCTCCTTTTTCAACCAATCCCGGGAACCTGCTCGGCAAGCTCGGGCTCGCTTTCGATAAGTTCGCGGAACGCTGCAACGATGCGCGGGTCGAACTGCCTCCCCGCGTAGCGGTCCAGTTCGCGCAGCGCCTCTTCCGGCGTGCGGGGCTGCTTGTAGGGCCGCGATGACGTCATCGCGTCAAAGGAGTCGGCGACGGCGATGATCGCGGCGTGCAGGGGAATGTCATCGCCGCGGAGACCGTCGGGATATCCCTGTCCATTGTACCACTCATGGTGGTGCCGCACGGCGGGGATGTATTTCTGCAGCGATTTTGCCCTGCTCAGGATCGCCGCACCGTGATCGCTGTGAACGGCCATCTCGTGGCGTTCCAGGGGCGTGAGCTGTCCTTCCTTGAGCAGAACGAAATCAGGGGTCTTCAGCTTCCCGACGTCGTGGAACAGGCTGGCGATTTCGAGGTCTTCCAGCTCCAGATGGCCGAGGCCGAGCGCTTCGCCGATCTTCTTCGCCCACTGGGAAACCCTCGTGGAATGCCCGAGCGTGTAGGGATCGCGCGCGTCGATCGCGGCGGCAAGGACCTTGACTGTGGACACGTAGGCCTCCTCGAGCTCCCGCGCCGAGGCGGCGAGCGAGCCCTTCTGTTTTGTGATGAGCTCGGCCATGCGATTGAAGCTCTGCGTCAGGCTGCCAAGCTCGTCGTAGGAATAGACCTTGAGCCTCGACCGCTTTCCTTCGTGCAGCTCTCCGACGCCCCGGGACAGCTCCTTGATGGGCCGGATAACGAACGAGGAAAGCACGAGGATGCACCCGATGCCCAGGACCAGCGTAATGCCCAGCCCCGCGATGATCCCCCGCCGGGTCTCGGCCCGCGTATGGAGCAGGACCCATTCGTTGACGCCGATGACGACGCTGCCGATCCTTTTGCCCTGGAACAGAACGGGCGTGCCGATCTCAAATGAATCGCCAGACGCGCCGTGCACTTCGATGATGCGGGTGCCGTCTTCGCTCTGCTTGAGCGCATCACCCTGGGACGGGTGCAGGAATGTGCCCCGTTTCGCGAGGTCGGTGTGGGCCAGGACCTTCCTGTCCGCATCCGTGACCGCGACGAATTCCACGTCGGTGTTCACGTCCTTCACCTTTGTGACGATGTTGTCGATGCCGAGGAGGTCGCCCGAAAGAATGCTGTACGGCGCAAGGGCGGCCGTGCTCCTGCAGAGGGATTCCGCCCGCTTCAGGACTTCCTCGAGAATATGACGGTTCATGGTCTGGATCGTGAGCAGGGAAAAGATAGAGGCGGTGAGCAGGAGGAGGACGATGATAAAGACAGCCATCTTGAACCGTATCGTTGTGAAGATTCTGCTTCGCATCCCGGCCCCTTTGTTTCCTGATATCATACGAGCAACGCCTTCCTTAATAGCATAGTCTGCCCGAGGAGTCAATTTACTTTTTTTATTTTTGCGAATACTGCAACAAAAGTAGCAAAATATTGGGGAATCTATCTCAAATACAGCACTAGAGAAGGAGCGTTGAAGAAACTCTATGAGAAGAGGGAAGACTTCCAGAGATTACCGGACAAGTCAAATTCGTCACAAGGAGGGTGCATTTATCGGTTAGACACACGCTGCGTTGTTGGCCGAACGCGGGCATGCGGGAGCGATGCAGAGGATTATCGTGCAGGGCACTTCAGGGTTTCCCGCCACGGGAGCCGAAATCAGGATATAGGGCGGCGAATCTTTTTTCGTCATTCCCCGCTTTGGAAAGGACAAGGAAAGATCCCCTTTATCGTTGGCCGTGTTTCTCTCTTCTCAGGCCTGTCTCGAGATTGTTCCCTCAGGCGGCCTTCAACACAATCTTTCCCCGCGCCCTCTCCGCTTCGCTGTATGCCAAGGCTTCCCTGGCCTCGTCAAGCGAATAGACCCTGTCTATGGCGATCCTGATCCTGTCGGCCTCGATCTGGTCCTTCATCCAGTCCATGTCTTCCGGAGTTGGGCCGCCCGGAACGCCTTTCGCTTTTTTGCCAGCCTCCTCCGTCAGGCCGGCATTGGGAAGCGTCCTGATATAGATGCCGTTCGGCGTCAGAACATCCTTGCATTCCTCGAAGGTCCGCTTCGCTACGGCGTCGAAGATGATGTCATAGCGCTCCTTCCCCCGGGTGAAATCCTCTCGGGTATAGTCGATGACTTCGTCCGCTCCCAGGCCTTTCACGAACGCCGCGTTCTCTCCCTTGCAGACACCCGTGACCGTCGCGCCGAAGACCTTCGCGATCTGGACTGCAAAGTGCCCCACGCCGCCGGCCGCGCCGACCACGAGCACCATCTTGCCCGCGCTGATCTCCCCGGCGTCCCGGAGAGACCTGAGCGCGGTCAAACCGGCGATCGGGATCGATGCCGCCTCTTCGAACGAGATATTCGCAGGCTTCGGATAGACCGTTTGCTCAGGTGCGACCGCGTACTCTGCAAAGGACCCGGGTTTCAGCATATGAGTAATGGCGATTACCTGGTCTCCCTCTTTGAACAGTTTCGCCGCCGTACCCGTTTCCACGACCTCTCCCGCGCATTCCCTGCCGAGGACTATGGGGAATGACTGGCCCAGCATGGACCGCAGCATGCCGTCCCGGATCTTCCAGTCCACGGGATTGACTCCTGCCGCGCGGACCCGGATGAGCACCTCGGAAAGACTGGGTCTGGGCCGGGACAGCTCCCTGATCTCAATAACGTTGTTGCCTCCGTATTTATTGATGGTTACTGCTTTCATGGTTCATCTCCTTCTTCTGATGACCGGTTCCCCGGTAAAACATTGCGTTCGATTCAATTTTATCACTGGCGACTGATACCGGCTGATGCGCGTGCACCTTTAGTTCTATCGTATGGTACGAATCGTTCGGGCCGGTTCTTGTGAAGGTCGTGCCCGGATGCTAGAATTTCATCATCAGGGGAAAGGGACACATGATACACAAGACCAGCGCTGGCATTCTGATGTATCGCAAAAGAAACTTGAAGACAGAGGTCTTCCTCGTGCATCCGGGTGGTCCTTATTTTACGGGGAAAGACGCCGGGTACTGGTCTATCCCGAAGGGCGAACTCGATGAAGGAGAAGACGCGTTTGCCGCAGCAAAGCGCGAATTCGAAGAGGAGACGGGGTGCAGGCCAGCAGGTTCCTTCTTGCCGTTGTCACCTGTGCAGCAGAAGAACGGGAAGATCGTCCTGTCCTGGGCCGTGCAGGGGGGATGTGACGCGGATACGATCGTAAGCAATACGTTCAGCCTGGAATGGCCGCCGAACTCGGGCAGGGTGCAGGAATTCCCGGAAGTGGACAGAGCGGCATGGTTCACCATCGCGGAGGCCAGACCGAAGATCAATCCAGCCCAGGCAGCGCTGCTGGATGAACTGGAATTAAAAACTGCATGAACAATTCTCTGGCGGTCTTTTGAACAGCCGTAGAGGGATCCGGCGAAAGAAGAAAAGGCAGGGGAGGTTTTTTCTGCGGGATGTGCCTGACAAGAACGGCTGCAAAGGACACTGATCAAGGACAGGCTTCTGGAAAGGATTTTATGAGGCAAGGATCAATTGAAAGAGTCACGCTGATCTTACAGATTTGTATGCGTCACGACCTGTGCATCCTCGTCATCTCTGCATGATGCGTCAAAATATCCTTGACAATCAGCCCCCTTGTCTTTATTATTACACTTCGTTGCGTCTTATGCCGAAGTGGTGGAACTGGTAGACGCGCTGCGTTCAGGGCGCAGTGGGAGCAATCCCGTGGGGGTTCGAGTCCCCCCTTCGGCACCATTCAAGCAGAATTCCCCTTCTCCATCCGCAGCAGCACAGGCATCATGTTCGTGACCCAGGTCATTGCCCGGCATTTCCTGCAACCGCTCATTTCATCCGCCCTAACTTGTATCGATGATATCCGTAAGATGTCAGGAAAGCCGTCTTTGCGAGCGCAGCGAAGCAATCTCGTACTGCGGATCAGCTGATAAATCGAGATTGCCGCGTCGCTCCGCTCCTCGCAATGACAGCAATGGGGACTTTTTGCAAAACCATCATCGCTAACCGTTGCTTCGCCCGCTTCCGCCCTATCACGTCATCCAGGTAGCGGGTCCATCGGTCCTGCCGGAACTATTCCGGAACATCCCCTGCCGGCCCGGCCTCCCTCTCTTCTCCACCCGTCGCGGCCTGTCCCCGCAGCTTCTGCTCGAAGGCCGCATGGATGACCCGCTTGAGAACCGCCTTGTCCACGGGTTTCAAGAGGTATTCAAAAATGCCGAGGCTGAATGCCTTGAAATAGGATTCAACGTCTCCGTGGCCCGTCAGCAGTATCACCGGAACATTGGGAAGGCTGCGCCTTAGTGCCTCGACAAAATCAAGACCATCCATTACCTGCATCCGCAGATCGCTGATCACGAGATCGATCCCGACCCCTTCCCGGATCGTAAAGAGAGCCGAATTCGCATTGTCATAGGCGATGACGAGGAGGCCGAGCCTCTGCAGGATCTCCGACATTGCCGAGAGGTCTTCGACCGTGTCATCCACAAGCAGCACGGTTTTCGCGCCTCCGCCGGAGGTCGCTGACGACTGTTCCTGTTTTGGGGCATACTGTCCCCTCATGGTTTCTCTCCCGTCCGTGAATAAGCTCGGGACTCCCTGCTCACCCCGGGAAGCCCGGATGCTTCGTCAAGGCTCATTCAGCGACCGGTCGCGGGTGGCTGTCCGGTCCGATTCGAAAGTAGACTGGACATCACGCGGTCAGCCTTCGAAAACCGCCGGCGTGACGTTTCCGGCTCAGGGAACATTCCTCGGTTGACCGAGTTCCTGCCCCGCCCCGTTGGATGACATCCCCGCCCTCGCCTCTGACGCTGCCGGCTTTGGTTTTGTGATCCCGATGGCCGCTTTTACGACCCCGACAAGTTCCCGCTTGACGACCGGCTTGTTTATGAATGCAAAGACGCCCAGGCTGAATGCCTTGAAATAGGCATCGATTTCTCCCTGTGCCGTCAGTACGATCACCGGGACATCGGGGAGAATAGAAAGGAAGACTTCGATGAAATCAAGGCCGCTCATCCCCGGCATCTTCAGGTCGGTTATGACCAGGTCGATCCGGGTCCCTGCGCGGACTGCGGCGACGGCTGCCTGTGCGCTCGTGGAGGTGACGACGCGAAGACCGATTTCGCGGAGAAGCTCCGAGAACAGTGAGAGTTGCTCCGGCTCGTCGTCCACGATCAGAACGGTTTTCGGCCCTTCACTCCGCACCAGCCAGAATGGATGCTGTGCGCCTCTTTCATGCACGATCATGACCTTCTGCGCCTCCGATTTGCGGTTAAAGAAACCCCCGGGTATTTTTTTCACGGTCCCGTATTGTCGCTCATTGTGTTGCCGCCCTGTTCAAGTCTCTCCAGGGGCAGCTCATGACCTTTTGGCCGGGGTGCCGTTATCGCCGACCCGACGATGCGAAGGAGGTCTTCCCCGGAATAGGGTTTCGCAAGCGCGGCGCAGAAGCCGAAGTCGGCGAACCGTTCGAAGGCCGGATCGTAGGTGCTGCCGCTCACGACCACGGCCTTCACGAGGGGATCGATGGCGAGGAGCTGCCGGAGGGTGTCCCTGCCGCCCATTCCCCCGGGCACGCTCAGGTCGAGCAGGACGGCGTCGAATGCCCCGCCCTCTCCCAGCATGCACCGGTATTCGGCCACGGCCTCCCGGCCGTCTGCGGTAGCCAGGACCCGGTAGCCGCCGGACTCGAGGATGATGGCTGCGACATGCCGCACCATCTGGTCGTCGTCCATGAGAAGGACCCACTTCCCGTTCCAGGAAGCCGGCCGTTTCCATCCTTCTGAGGCTCTTTCCGCTCTTCTCGGCGGCGAAACAACGACTAAATCTGGATTGCTGAATTCGGTCATGTTCATGAGCACCTCCCGCCGGAGCTTCCTGTTTTCTGCTCAATACCCGGGGCCGCAGCCAGCCGTTGCGTGCGCACTGCCCCTTCACGCTCGGATATCGGCCCAGCCGTCTGAGGCTTCCGCCATCCTCCCTGCTGTCGAATGCGATAAAAGGGGCAAAGGGTGTGCCATCTGCCGGTGCAGTACTGGTCCCTCTGAAACTCGCTGGGTACGTATCGCTCTTCGGTGGCTGCGCAGGGCTTGAAGTCGTCTTGACTTAGAAAGGGACAGTTCATGGCTCGCTCCTTGCAGCGAGGAACAGGCATTGCGGGATGTCTCCGGATAATTGAATATCATAATGACCACATCAGGCCGGCAGAAAACCGCGCCTTCAGGACCTGGTGGCTATCCGGGATGCACATTCCAGCCTCAGTCCAGCCGCGGACCATTTCGTGATAAGAATGCACATACTTTCATGGAAAAGCAAACCGTGTGCCTTTTTTTTGGCTTTGATTTTATTCAGAATACAATCGGAGGAAAAAAAAGAGAAGTTCAAAGGGAGCAATGCGGGGTCAACTTGAAGGGTCAGTATGGCCCCGTTTCCCTGCCGAGGCCATACCTCTTTATACGTCTTTTCAAAGTGGAAAGAGACGTCCCGAGGGCTTGGGCTGTCCTGCTCAGTTTCCCCGAATGCCTGCGAAGGGCATCGGCAATTGCCCGCTTTTCAGCTTCGTCCAGCGTGATGCCCGTACTCTCCGGCAATGTCTCTCCCGGGTGAAACGCGGGCTTCGCCGCTTCTGCGGGGCGATCCAGGAGCAAAGAAGGCCGGAGTTCGCCCGAGTGCCGCATGAGAAATGCCCGTTCCAGGATGTTCCTCAACTCCCGGATGTTGCCGGGCCAGTCGTATGCCGTGAGACGAGCCATCTCGTCATCCGGGATGGACAGCAGCTTCCCCCCGGGAAACTCCTTCAACAGGTAATCGCACAGGGACGCAATGTCCTGCCTCCGTTCCCGCAGGGGAGGCATGTGAATCTGGAGTACTCCCAGGCGGTAGTAGAGGTCCTTGCGGAAGGTACTGCCCAGGCTGCTCTTCAGCTCGGCATTGGTGGCGGCGATGACGCGGACCTTCACATTCCTTGACGCCGTGCCGCCCAGTCGCCGCACTTCGCCGTCGTCAATGACGTGCAGGAGCTTCGACTGAAGCTGGAGCGGCATTTCGCCGATCTCGTCCAGAAAAATCGTCCCGCCGTCGGCCATTTCGAAGAGCCCCTTCTTTGCGGATACAGCCCCGGTAAACGCCCCCCGCTCATACCCAAAGAGCTCCGACTCGACGAGGTTCTCGGGCAGGGTGGCGCAGTTGATGCTGACGAAGGGCGCGCGGGACTGGGTGCTCTGGAAGTGAATCATTTTCGCAACAAGGCTCTTGCCCGTCCCCGTTTCTCCGGTGATGAGGACCGGTGCGCCGGACCGCGAAGCGGATTCCATCAGCGGCATGATCCCGGCGAGCCCGCCACCGCCGCCGATCAGCACGGCGGCCCTCCGTTCGCGGTCCTGCTCATAGGCGTGCAGTTGCGCCACCTGCTCCAGGTCCAGGGTGTGCAGCAGGGAGTCGACCACGGTCTTGAGCTCTTCCAGGTCGAGGGGCTTCGACAGGTAATCGTGAGCGCCCGCGCGGACGGCCTGCCTGGCGTTTTCAAAGGAGGGATAGGCCGTGATGAAGATGATCTTTGCCTGGTCGTTCTTGCCGAGGATAGAGGGGACGAGGTCGTAACCATTGCCGTCCGGGAGCCGCTGGTCCAGCAGGACGATGTCGATCTGCATCCGCGCGCAGACGGCCAGCCCCTCCGCTCCGGTATGGGCGGTCATCACCATGAGCGCATCGCTCTCGAGGTAATCCTTCACCGCGATGCAGAACGTCTCTTCATCGTCGATGATCAGGAGCGTCCTCTTGCTGTCACGAGCCATGCGTCACCTCCTGCAGGGAGATGTCTACCGTCGTCCCCTGGTCCGGGACGCTCGTGATCTCGATCGTACCGTTCATTTTTGCCATCATTTTCCGCGAGATCATGAGGCCGATGCCGGTGCCGCGCGGCTTCGTGGTGTAGAACGGCTTGAAAAGGCTCTGCCGCTGCTCCGCGGTCATGCCCCGCCCGTTGTCCGCCACGCGGATCACGGTCTGTCCGGCCGGCGCGATCGCGGTGATGTCGATGCGCGGGTCAGGGCGGCCCTCGACCGCGTCAACCGCGTTCGTGATGACGTTCAGCAGCACCTGGTGGAGCGCGCGGGGATCGGCCGTGATCCATTCCGCCCCCGGCCCGATCCGGAGCGAAAGAGCTATGCCCTTCGACGCAAAGTCTTCGCCGAGCAGGTCCCGGAGCTTGCCGAGAAAGGACGCCGCGTCCAGCTTCTGGATCCTGGGTGTTTCATAGAGATTGAAGTTTCTGAAATGCTGCAGGAGCGTCTCGACGCGGCCGATCTCGGTGAGGGCGCGGTCGACATAGTTGCCCACGCGTTCGGGCGATGCCGTATCCACCTTGTGCCGGAGCACGGACAGGATCGACTTCGCGGAGTTGATGGGATTGCCGATCTCGTGCCTGAGGCCGGCGAAGATGTAGCCGATGCTGTCCATGGTATTGACCGCCTCGGCGATGGATTCGAGCCTGAGCCGTTCGGTCACGTCGCGCTTCACCGACACGTAGTTGACGACCTTTCCCCCGGCGTCCCGGGCCATCGCCAGGGTGGTGTCCTCGTGGTACAGGGTCCCGTCCTTCTTCCGGCTGATGAGCCTGCCCCGCCAGACGCCGTCGCGTTTGAGCGATTCCCGGAGGTCCGCATAGAACCGCTCATCATGGCGGCCGCTGTCGAGCAGGTGCAGGGTGCGGCCCAGGATCTCGTCGCGGGACCAGCCGGTGATCTGCTCGAAGGCGCCATTGACGTACTGGATCATCCCCCGCGCCCCATCGGTGATGACCACGCCGTCCGCGGCGGATTCCACGGCAGCGGCGAGGCGGAGGTTCGCCTCCTCCGCTCCTTTGCGCTCAGTGACATTGACCAGCGAAAAGATCAGGAGCTCCACTTCGTTGTCGACGCCGGTGATGGGAGCAACGGACAGGTCCCAGTATGTCGTACCCCGTTCCGGGTGGTCGGGGAAGACGAAGGGTCTTCCGAAAGCGGCGTAGGGCTCCCCGGTGTCGATGACCTTCTGGAACCTTGCCTTGAGCTCATCGGAAGGATAGTCCGAGAAATGATTGCGGCCGATGAAGTCCGAAACCGGGCGTGAACAGGCGCGGGCATAGGCCTCGTTGACCCGGATGAAATTGAAGTCGCAGTCGAGGAACACGAGGCAGGTCTGGGTGTGCCGGAAAAAGGACTCCAGGATCCGGGTCTGCTCCAGCAGCCGGGCTGTCCTCTCCCGGACGCGCGCTTCAAGGTCTTCATTGGCCCGCCGGAGCGTCTCCTCTGCCTGTTTCCGGTCGGTTATATCAGTGCACGTCCCCACCCATTCCCGGATGCTGCCATCCTCGCGGAACACCGGGATACCGCGGTCCAGGAAATACCGGTAAACCCCGTCGTACCGCCGAAAGCGGCATTCGGCCTCGTAGCTGCTTTTTTCCGACACGGCCTTTTCCCATTTCAGCGCCGCCTCCTCACGGTCGTCCGGGTGAAGTGCGTTCAACCATCCCAGGCCCTTGATCTCATCAAAGGTCTGTCCGGTATATGCCCGCCATGCGGGAAGATCTTCCACGACAGCTCCCTTGGCGTCGGTCGTCCAGCCCAGTTGCCCGGTAACTTCAACATAGGAGCGGTAGCGCTCTTCGCTGGCGCGCAGCGACTCCTCGATCCGCTTGCGTCCGGTGACATCCTGGACCGCGCCGATGATGCGAACCGGACGGCCCCTGTCATCGAACATGATCTCAGCATGCTCCAAGACAACTCGTTCCACGCCGTCAGGCCGGATGATGCGGTGCTCTATGCTGTATGGCTGCTTCAGGGCGATCGCCCGGGAGACGGCATCGCTGATCTTCCGGCGGTCGTCGGGATGGACCCGCTGGAAGAACAGGTCATTCGTAACAGCCACTTCACCCGGCTCGTAGCCGAAAATACGGTACACCTGATCGGACCAGCTCAGCGGGTTGGCGTTGAGGTCGTCGAAGTTCGAGATCTTCAGGTCCCAGGCGCCGAGGCCCGCCATTTGTCCGGCCTGTTTCAGGATGGCCTCACTGCGCAGCAGCTCTTCCTCGGCTCTCTTTCGCCTGGTGTGCTCCGCCCGGATTGCCCTGAGCTCCTCGCTCTGCATGTCGAGATCGATGCCGCGAGTCCTCAGGTCCTCGATCAACCGGGCTTGTTCTCCAGGGATCAGGTCCCTCGATCCGACAGCCGTGCTTTGCGTGGATGCGTGCGTGCTGCGGCTTGTCGTATTCTTCTTCCCGGGGCTCTTGTTTGATTTCGGATGTTTGATGGACTTTTTTTTCCGTTCCATGGTTGTCCGTTTACAGTCTGGCACGCATAGCCCTGCGCGGGCTCCAAATTCCTGCCAGTCCTGCCGCGTACGTTACAGTGTTCCCCTTCTCTTGCGCAATCGCGCAGGGCGTCGGGAAGAAACTCTTACCACGGAGTCTGCGCTTTTCTCGTCGGTTTCCTGCGGCACGGCGGAGGCCTGGAGAGTTAGATTGCCTCCCCTATAGCTCGGGACAGCACGTCCCCCGCTACGCCAAACGAGTCCTCTGACCGACCAAAAGTAGCATATATTTCCAAAGAAAATAACATTATTACTACTCTATCGTATCGAACATAATCTTGTCAATCCGGGGCGGCTATTTTTGAGATACAGCAGAAAGCGGTCATGAGCGGTCTTCCTCCGGCTCCGATGGCGGCGGAGAAAAGCATTTTTTAAATCGCCTGCGCGCCTGCGCCGCCACTCAAGCATTGACAATGAAAAGTCCGGTATGCTATAGTGCCGCGTCTGCTGTGGCGCAGTGAAGCTGCGTATCTCAAGAGGAATGCGCTCCCCCGGCGCTCATCAAATATCATTCTCCCCCCATGAAACAGACCCTGTCCATACTGATCCTCGTGATGCTCGCCGGATGCGCGACGACGGAGCCGCCCTTCGATCCCGTCAGCACCTTCCAGTCCGCCGAAACCGACATGCGCAAGGAGAACTTCGAGAAGGCCCGCAAGGAATACCAGCAGATCCAGGAAAAGAACCCGGACAAGAGCTACGACGCGGCCCTGATGCTCAGGATCGCCGACACCTATTACGGGGAAGAGAAGTACGAAGAAGCGCTGGTGGAATATCAGAATTTCCTGAACTACCACCCGGTGAACAAGGATGCGGGCTATGCACAGTTCCAGATCGCCATGTGCAGCTTCATGCAGTTTACCACCATCGACCGCGACCCGGAGCCGACGAAGACGGCCCTCCGGGAGTTCCAGAAGCTCCTGCAGAAGTACCCGAAAAACGCCTACGCAGAGGAGGCGTCGAAGAACATCTCGATCTGCCGCGACCGGCTGTCCGAATATGAGCTGTATGTCGGGCGGTTCTACCAGCGGACAATGGCCTACCGGGCGGCTACGGGCAGGTTCGACGGGCTGATCAAGGATTACCCCGGATCGTCCGCGGAAAAGGACGCCCTCTACTACGATGCGCTCGCCCATCTGGCGCTCGGGGAAAAGACCGAGGCGCGCAGTGCGCTGGAGACGCTCGTCGCAAAATACCCCTCGATGACGGGAGAGGTCAGGCGGCTGATGCACAAGATCGGGACGCCATGAGATACTATCCCGTCTTCCTCGATCTTCGCGACCGCAGGTGCCTGATCGCCGGTGGAGGCAAGGTAGCAGAGCGCAAGGCCCTCTCCCTCTTCGAGGCCGGCGCGGACATCGTTATCATAAGCCCCACCCTTACCCCGAGGCTGCGCACCCTGATGCAGTCGGGCAAGATCTCCCACAAGGCCAGACCGTTCGAGGACGCGGATATCGCAGGCGCGTACCTCGTGATCGCGGCAACGGATTCCGAACAGATCAACAGCCATATCGGGCAACTGTGCAGGAACGGGCAGGTGCTGGTCAATGTTGCGTCGCCGCCGGAGGAGAGCAGCTTTATCGTCCCCTCTGTGGTGGACCGGGGCGAGCTGCTGATCGCGGTCTCGACGGGAGGCAGAAGTCCCGCATTGTCGAAAGCGATCCGGCAGGAGCTCGGGGAGCGCTTCGGAAGCGAGTATGATATTTTTCTGCGGAAGATGTCGCTGGTGAGGGACCGTTTGAGGGAAGAGGTGACCGATGAGCAGGCACGGCGGGCGATCTTCCAGACCCTCGTCGAATCCGACGTCCTCGGCCTGTTGAAGGCCGGCAGGGAGCACGAAGCGGACAGCCGGATCGCCGAGATAACGGGGTTGAAAGAGCTGTAGGCGCGAATCGCGTCCTACTTCTTGTCCTTGAAGATCTTGTCGAAGAGCTTGCCCCCCTCCGGCCCGCCCTGTTTCGGGACATCACCGCCGGCGGCCTTGATCGCGGCGATGATGTTCTCCGCGTACGGGTTCGCCCGCAGCCCCCCTTCGAACGCTTCCATGGCCTTTGCCTTGAGCCCGCCCTTCAGGTAGAGGTTGCCGAGGTCGAGGTGATATTCCGTCTTCAGGGGATCGATCTCGATGGCCTTCCTCAGGTTCTCCTCCGCCTCGTGGCGCCGCCTCGGGATCCGCATGAGCGAAAGCGCGTAATAATAGAAGTACGGGGCCTTGACCGGGTCGAGGCGGGTGGCCCAGGCGAAGGAGTCGGCCGCGCCCCAGAAGTTCCCGGCTTTGAACTCTTTCATGCCCGCATTGAAATAGGTGGCTGCCCTGCCCATCTTTTCCGCGTAGTTCTCCACATATTCGTCGGCGCGCTTTTCCTCGTAAGCGGCACGGGTCTGCTCGGTCTCCTTTTTCTGCTCGTACTCCTTTCGGCGTTCGTCGCTCGTGAGCGTCTCGTAGGCCTCATGGATACGGTAAAAGATCGCCTCCAGCGTCTCCTTCATGTCCGCCATTTCCGGCTCGAAATGACGGTCCGGGTGATACATCTTGGCGAGCCTGAAGTACGCCTTCTTCAGTTCCTGCGGGGATGCCGTACGGACCACGCCGAGGACCTCGAAGTGGTCCTGCCGTTTCAGGGCGCTAAAGGCCTCCAGGATCATCGTCTTCGTGACAGGGGGCTGGGGAGAGGCGGCAGCGCTCCCCGCTCCCCTGGCCGCTTCGGCTACGGCGTCGTGGACGAATCTCTGCTCCGCCGCTGATTTGAGCTCGCCGACCTCGGCCATCTTGAGCGCCAGCAGCAGGTACACGGCCTTCAGCGCGTTGAAGTCGCCAATGCCGCTCAGGGAGCAGAGCTGCTCGATCGTCCTGGCCCCGTTCACGAGCGCCAGGATCGACCTCTGGTCCGCGCTCAGCTGGGCGTCCTGGAAGATCAGCGAAGGGTCCAAGACAGGCCGGAGAAAGGTCTTCAGGGGAGGGATACCCTTCCGGATGATCTGCCAGTCCAGCCCCTGGATGCCTTCCAGGATCAGGCTGCCGGTGCTCATCTGGAGCGGGATCACCTCATCGCCCGCGGGCTTGCCTTCCTCGAATCGGTAGCGGCCGTCGCGCCAGCTGAACAGGTCCAGGATGATGTGCTTTACCTGGAGCTTGACCTGGGTGACGAGGTCCTTGGGAGAAAGGATGCCGGCCTCGAAGAGCACCGCCCCCAGCTTCTTCTTGGTCCGTATGACCGTGGCCGATGCGGTGTCGAATTGGGCCTGCGTGATCCTGCCCTGTTTGAGCAGAAATTCGCCGAGGCGTTCGTCATCCCGGTTCGAGGAGGCGAAGAGGATGTCGCCGTTGCCGAAATAGACCTTCTTGGCCAGGATATCCTGCTCGAAAACAGCAGTCCCGGTTTTATTTGAAGCGCGGAGGCCCTGAAACAGCCAGGGAATGGTAAGGTCCCTGATTTCACCCGTCGGCGTCGGCACGATCCCCCCTTGGGCGGGAAGATGGAGTCAGTAAAGATTTTTCATTATAACATTGTTTTAGGCTTTTACCAGAGTTGTTTTGACCCGTTCTCGCCGCACGCCGACCGGCGTCCTCCCTGTTTTTCCCGGGGTCAGTGATTGACTCCGCCTGTTATTCTTACTATAATGACAAACATCCTCGCGGCACCCAGGGCTTTCACGTCTTCCTCACTCAAGGATTGTTCATGAAGAACAAGGTTTTTCTCGGGATCGACATCGGCTCCGTGAGCATCAAGACCGCCCTCATCGACGGCTCCCGGGCCGTGCTGTCCGAAACTTACACGAGGATCAAGGGCGATGCACCGGCGGCGCTGGCGCGGGAGCTCGAAGGCCTTTTCTCCGTCATTCCCGAAGACCGCGTCGCCGCGGCCGGCATCACGGGCAGCGGCGGCAAGCAGGCGGCCGGCGCCCTGGGGGCGCGGTTCATCAACGAGGTCCTTGCCCAGTCCTGCTTCGCGGGACAATTCCATCCGGCAGCCAGAACAATCATCGAGATGGGCGGAGAGGACGCCAAGCTCATCAACCTCGCGCGGGACGCCCGGTCCGGCGGTGCCAGGATCGAGGACTTCTCCATGAACAGCGCCTGCGCCGCGGGCACCGGCTCGTTCCTCGACCAGCAGGCCTCGCGCCTCCATCTCACCATCGAAGAGTTCGGCGCACTCGCCCTTAAATCCGGAACGCCCCCCCGCCTCGCCGGCAGATGCAGCGTGTTCGCCAAGAGCGACATGATCCATCTCCAGCAGATCGCCACTCCGGATTTCGATATCGTCGCCGGGCTCTGCTTTGCCATGGCGAGGAACTTCAAGGCGACCGTCGGCAAGGGGAAGAAGTTCCCGGCTCCGCTCCTGTTCCTGGGCGGAGTGGCGGCCAATCCCGGCATGGGCCGCGCTTTCCGCGAAGTGCTCGGCCTCTCCGGGGCCGATCTCCTCGTCCCCCCCCATTTCAGCACCTCCGGGGCAATCGGCGCGGCCCTCACGGTCATGCAGCAGCCTGACCAGAGGGTTCCCTATCGCGGTTTTGCCGCCTTTGCCGCCTTCCTGGACGGTCTGGGCAGCCCGGCCCGGACCAGCGCAACACAGCTTGCCCGCCCCCGCGGCATCCTGCCGAACCCGGACCATGACGCGGTGCCCGGGAAGGACGGCCTGATCGATGCCTATCTCGGCGTTGATGTCGGCTCGGTCTCGACGAACGTGGTCGTCATCAATGCGAAGATGCAGGTGCTTTCCAAGCGCTATCTGCCAACTGCGGGCAGGCCCATCGAAGCCGTCAAGCAGGGGCTCGCCGAGGTCGGCGCCGAGATCGGATCGCGGGTGAGGATCCTGGGCGCGGGGACCACGGGCTCGGGCCGCTATCTCACGGGCGATATGATAGGCGCCGACGTGGTCCGCAACGAGATCACGGCCCAGGCAACGGCCGCGGCCGCCATCGATCCTCTGGTCGACACTATTTTCGAGATCGGCGGCCAGGACTCGAAGTTCATCAGCCTCCGCGACGGGGCTGTCGTGGATTTCGAGATGAACAAGGCCTGCGCCGCGGGCACCGGCTCGTTCCTGGAGGAGCAGGCAGAGCGTCTGGGCATCCGGATCAGGGGTGAGTTCGAGGACCGGGCGTTCCGTGCGGCGTCGCCCTGCCGCTTCGGCGAGCGCTGCACCGTCTTCATCGAGTCGGACCTGGTCCATGCCATGAACACGGGCTCGGGCGTGGAGGAACTGACCGCGGGGCTCGCCTACTCCATTGTCCAGAACTACCTGAACAAGGTGGTCGCCGGCAAGCGCATCGGGGACCGCATTTTCTTTCAGGGCGGCGTCGCGGCGAACCGGGCCGTCGTCTCGGCCTTCGAGATCATCACGGGCAGGCCGGTCACGGTGCCGCCGCACCACGAGGTCACGGGCGCGATCGGCGCGGCCATCATCGCCATGCGTGAAGGCACAGGAAGGAGCACGTTCAAGGGCTTCGACCTGAGCAGCCGCGCCTACACGGTCACGACCTTCGCGTGCGCGGAGTGCGCGAACCGCTGCGACATCCGGCGCGTGAGCTTTACGGGAGAAAAACCGCTCTTCTACGGAAGCCGCTGCGAAAAATACGATGTCAAGAGGAAGTCCTCCGGCGCGGCGGGCGTACCGGACCTGTTCGCGGAGCGCGAGCGTTTGCTCCTGAAGGAGCCTGCCTCGGGGCCGCTCCGGCCGGACGCACCCGTCATCGGCGTACCCCGTGCGCTCTATGTGAACGACTTTCTTCCCTTCTGGCGGACGTTCTTTGCCGAGCTCGGCTACCGGGTCGTCCTCTCGGACCCGACGAACCGCTCACTGATCAACGGGGCGCTCGAGCTGACCGTCGCGGAGACCTGCTTTCCCGCCAAGGTCGCCCTCGGCCACGTCCAGCACCTGGTCGACCGGGGCGTGGACGTCCTGTTCCTGCCGAGCTTCGTCCGTTTCCCCGAAACGCACGGCCACGCGCAGAACGCGCAGGCATGCCCCTATGCCCAGGCGCTTCCCTACGTTGCGCGCGCATCGGTCCGGTACGGCCGCATGCAGGTGATCGAACCCGTCCTCCACCTGCAGGATGAACGGAACTTCGGCAGGAGCATGCGGGAGCTGGCGTCGATGCTCGGCAGGAGCGGCGACGCGGCGCGGCGCGCGCAGCGACGGGCGCAGGAAGCGCAAGAGGAATTTCTGAGGTCAGCGGCTGAGCGTGGCCGCGCGGTCCTTGCAGGCCTGAAGCCGGGCGAACGCGCGCTCGTGCTCGTCGGCAGGAGCTATAACACCTGCGATCCCGGCATGAACATGAATCTGGCCGGAAAGATCCGGGACCTCGGGGTCCAGGCGATCCCCATGGACTATCTGCCGCTCGCCGGCGTCGACCTGTCCGGCCATGGCAACATGTACTGGCGGTCGGGCCAGAAGATCCTGGCAGCGGCGCGGATCATCCGGGAGCATCCGCAGCTCTTTCCCGTCTATATAACGAACTTCGGCTGCGGCCCGGACTCGTTCATCACGCACTTCTTCAGGCAGGAGATGGCGGGCAAGCCCTTCCTGCAGCTCGAGATCGACGAGCACAGCGCCGACGCGGGGGCGATCACCCGGATTGAGGCCTTCCTGGACAGCCTTTCCCGGGCAGGGGCAACCCCGCCGCCCCGCGCCCCGCGCGCGGCCCCCGGCGGAAAGGGCGAGCTCAGCAGGAAGAAGGTCTATCTTCCGCCCATGGCCGACCACGCCCACGCCCTCGCCGCGGCATTCCGGTCCTGCGGCGTCGACGCCGAGGTGCTGCCCGAATCCGACGAGGAAACGGTGCGCATCGGCAGGCAGCACAGCTCGGGCAGGGAGTGCTATCCCCTGGCCCTTACGACGGGAGACATGATCAAGGCAACTCGCCGGCCCGGGTTCGATCCGGACCGGAGCGCCTTCTTCATGCCGACCGGCAAGGGACCCTGCCGCTTCGGCCAGTACCACCGCTACCACCGGCAGGTGCTCGACGGCCTCGGCCTGGAGCAGGTGGAGATCCTCTCGCCGATGCAGGACGAGTCGCTCCATGACGACGTGCGCGCGCTGGACCGGAATTTCGTCATCATGAGCTGGCGGGGCGCCCTGGCCGTGGACATGCTCCAGAAGGCGCTCTGGGAGCGTCGGCCCTACGAGAAGGAGGCGGGCGCCGCAGACCGCGTGTACCGGACGGCGCTTGCCCGGGTGGTCAAGGCGATCGAAGGCCGCGACGACCTTCTGCCCGTGCTGCGCGAGGCCTGCGCGGAGTTCAGCGCGATCGATGCGCACGGCCCGGCAAAGCCCGTGATCGGAGTCGTCGGCGAGATCTACGTCCGGTCCAACCGCTTCAGCAACGAAGAGGTGGTGCGCCAAATCGAGCGGCTGGGCGGCGAGGCCTGGGTGGCCCCGGTGTCCGAATGGCTCCTGTACATCACGGCGACCGCCAAGGTCTCGGCCGCGATGAGCCGGTCCTGGAAAAGCCTGTTCCGGGCCTATCTCACGGGCCACGTCCAGCACCGCGAGGAGCGGCGTCTGCTCCGTGGCTTCAACGGCAGCTTCCGGAGCCTGCATGAGCCGAGCATCGAAAAGACGCTGGACCGCGCCAGGCCCTACATCCACCATTCCTTCGAGGGTGAAGCCGTGCTCTCCGTGGGGAAGGCCATCGACTACATATCCCGGGGGGTTTCGGGGATCGTGAACGTCATGCCCTTCACGTGCATGCCGGGAACGATCGCCACGGCGGTGCTGAAACGCGTCCGCGAGGACCATGATAACATCCCGCTCCTGAACCTCGCCTATGAAGGCCAGGGCGACTCCCAGTCCCTCACGCGGCTGGAGGCCTTCATGCACCAGGCCCGTTCCTTCCAACAGGGGAGGGACGAGCGTACTCGCACGCGCACCCGCACCCAAAAGCAATGAAGACCTGCGGAGGATTTTTTGTACTATCGGCTTGACAAGGTATGGAGAAAACGGTATGCTTTATCCACAAACCCGGATATCCGGGGCAATTTCAAGAGAAACAAGAGGAGAAACAAGAATGGCAAACGGTGTAGTGAAGTGGTTCAACAACAGCAAGGGGTTCGGTTTCATCACGCAGGATAACGGGGAGGACGTATTCGTTCACTTTTCGGCCATTGCCGGCGATGGTTTCAAGTCCCTGAACGAGGGCGACAAGGTTACCTTCGAGGTGGTAAAGGGCCCCAAGGGCCTTCAGGCGGCAAACGTATCCAAGACCGCTTAAATCCACGACACGCATTCACAAAACCAATCAAGGGCCCCGATGAGAATCGGGGCTTTTTTTATTTCCCGTCCCGCGTACCGGAGACCGCAGTAAACAGCAAGGGCGGCCGCAGAAGCGCCCGCCCGTTTTTCCATAGTTCCCGTCCCGCGCCAAGGTCTACGCCGCGCCGGCCGCCTTGTTCACTGATGATGCCGGCGCCGAGACCGCGGAGCCGATGACCGCGCCCGCGAGGCTGCCCATGACAACGCTGATCGCCGCGGCACAGGCGATCCCGACCGCGATACCCGTCACGATCGCCGCCCGGACGAAGAGCGTCGGCTCGAGCGGTCCGTTCGACAGCTTCTGGAGTAGCATGAGCGTGCCGAAGCTCCCGAAGTAGAAACCGGGGACGATCCCCATCGCCAGAAAGAGCAGCCCGCCGATTGTTGCGCCCATCTTCATCCCTGTGTTTATCGTGACGTTCTTCATGACCGTCTCCTCTCCGCCGCAGCTTTGATTTTTTTCCGGTTCGCCCTTACCCGCGCCCGATGCCTGCTTTTACGTCAGTCGCTTCCAGGTGCCCGCGCACGGTGGACTGCAGTACATTGCCCGCGAGCCAGCAGGCCGTCGATGTCGCCGTAACTATGG
Source organism: Nitrospirota bacterium (assembly GCA_035516965.1). NCBI lineage: Bacteria > Pseudomonadati > Nitrospirota > Nitrospirota bacterium. Next base: position 30,930 of record DATIZR010000087.1, on the reverse strand, counting down.
CGATGCCGGAGACCATGACGCCGACCAGCATGGACAGCAGTACGATCGCCCTCGAAAAGACGCCAGGATCGAGCGGAAGTCCGAAGAGCAATCCTGCGATTTTGATACCGGCCGCGCCGCCCAGAAGGCTGCCGGGCAGAAGTCCGAACATCCCGAAGAGCATCAGTCCCGCTCCTGCGCCGAGGTAAGCTGCTTTTTTTGCAAGGGTCGTATTCATGGTGTATCCTCCTTTTCGTGCGTTCTTGCACGATATATTGCATCGACCGTGCCAAATCATAACCCGCTGAATATGCGCAGTTCTCCCCGGTTAAATGTTTGCAGGAATGAGAATGGGCAGGGCATTTTGATGGGAATGCAAAAGGGACCAGAGCTTGACTAAGAAAGAGAGGTTCTTCTAGCCTTCACGTAGGTAGAATCAGCGTTTTGAAAATTTGTTATGCAGGATTAAACATCCCTCAGGCCCCCTGACTGCCCCCTTTCTTGCTTGCCCGAAGAAAGGGGGCGCTAAAGAAGGGCCCCCGGCGACCATTCTGATCCGTAATGCTCGGTCGTCCTCAGGGCATTTCGGAAACTCGCCCTTCGGGCTTAGACAGTCCGAAATGCTCTTCCCTCGGACTCGGTCGCATGACGGGAATGTTCGCATGGGAAGGCTAAAAGCTTTACCCAAAACCCGCATGTCCCCGAAGCGGCCATTACGAAATTTTGGGGTGCCAGGAAGGAACACAGAGGCGGGAGGGTGCGGTCCTATCCGTCTTTCATGCCAGCGGCATTGAAGCGCGCGGATTCAGGTCCAGGGCGGACCGTTCGCCCCGCTGAAAATGCAGATACCCGGCAAGGGCGACCATGGCGGCGTTGTCGATGCAGAGGCCGGGACGGGGGAGGTACAGGGAGAGGGAGCGCTTGCCGGCCTCTTCCTGCATGCGCTTCCGCAGGGAGCTGTTGGCCGCGACGCCGCCGGCGATCACGATTTTTTCCGCGCTGGTCTCTGCAATTCCCTTCATCGTTCTCTCCACGAGCATGTCCACGACCGCTGCCTGGAAACTCGCCGACACGTCCTTCACGTTCAAGGCCGGATCGATGCCGCGGTCCCTGCTTCGGAAGAGAGCGATATGATTTCTGACCGCTGTCTTCAGGCCGCTGAAGCTGAAATCGAAGCCCTCGCGATGGCCCCGCGGGAACCTTATCGCATCGGGGTTTCCCTCCTGGGCGAGACGGTCGATCACGGGCCCCCCCGGGTAGTCAAGGTCGAGCAGCTTGGCGACCTTGTCATAGGCTTCGCCCGCAGCGTCGTCGCGCGTGTGACCGAGGAGGCGGTAATCGGCCAGCCCCTTCACGTGGTACAACGCCGTGTGTCCGCCTGATACGAGCAGGGCAAGGTAGGGATAGCCGATATCCGGATAATCGATGTGGGCGGCAAGGATGTGCGCCTCTCCGTGATGGACCCCGATGAACGGAATATCCCGGGCATAGGAGATCGCCTTCGCCGCGGAGACGCCGACGAGCAGGGCGCCGACCAGCCCGGGTGCATGGGTCACCGCCACCAGGTCGATATCGTCCAGGGATACCGAAGCGGCGTCCAGCGCCTGGCTGATGATTGGTATGATGTTCCTGAGATGCTCGCGCGAGGCAAGCTCGGGTACGACGCCCCCGTACTTCTTGTGAATGTCTGTCTGGGAAAAGACGATGTTGGACAGGACCGTCCGGTCCCGCAGCACTGCCGCCGCGGTCTCGTCGCAGGAGGTTTCTATTCCAAGGGTGAGCATAGGAATCCCTTATACCGCAGCGGGTTGAGAGGATGAGAAAATCATCGGCCGAGGATCATCTCAGATGAATACCGAGAAGGCCTTGAAACGGGCGGCGGTTCAGCTGCGACAAATGGTGATAATCTCGAAAAAAGCCCCTTGCCGTCATTGCGAGGAGCGGAGCGACGCGGCAATCTCGATAGCCAAGGCTGATATGCGCTGCGAGATTGCTTCGGCCCGCTCGCAAAGACGGCTTTCATGACCTTTTATGAATGCATCAACAAATGCATCAACAGTGGTTGATCTATCCGGCCTTTTCCGCGTTCTCCACGGTGATATCCGTTTAATTCATCAGCTTCGACACCGGCACGATCTCGATGCCTTCGCGGGTCGCGGTGTCGAGCCACGCGCGCAGCTCGCTGATCGTCGCCGGGTGGGGATGGCCGATGCCGATGGCATGTCCGTGCTCCCGTGCGACCTTTGCCAGCTCGTCGAGCTGCTTCCGGATCGACTCCTGGTTGTCGCTCTCGTTGTCCAGGAACACGTCGCGCTTCGCCGTCTTCAGGCCGAACTCCCTGGCCGTGTCAAAGGCCACGCTTTTGGGGGTCGTGAAGCTGTCGAGGAACAGGAGCTCGCGGGCCTTGAGCTCCGCCATCAGGAACTTCATCGCCTCTTTGTTCTCCGTCAGCACCGAGCCCTCATGGTTGTTCACGCCCACGGCGCCCGGGACGGTCCCGAGATCGTCGGTCAGGGTGTTCAGGAAATCCATGGGCGTCATGTTGGACCGCAGCATGCCGGGAGACGTCTTCCCGTTCCTGCCGCGGTACTCCATCGGCAGATGGAGCAGGACTTCGCGGCTGTTCTGGCGCGCCAGCTCCGCGACCGTGCGCGACTGGGGCAGGCCGGGCATCACTGCGAAGGTGATCTTGTACGGGAGAGAGGCCAGTTCGCGGGCAGGCTTCAGGTCCTGGCCCAGGTCATCGATCACGATGGCTACGAGTGCTCTTTTTTCAGATGCCCTGGTGGTTGTCGGTTCAGTCCGTTTGCCGGCCTCTTTCACGTCCTGTCTGCCTGGGCGTGACTGCTTTTCCTTTTTCTCGGCCTTCTTCTCTGCGGCTTCGGGACGCGCCTGTTTTTTCGGGGCAAGCTCTGCTTTTTTTGCTTCCTGACCGCTCCGCGTCCCTTCCTTTGTACGGAACGTGCGGAGCGGGCCCCACAGCGTAAGCACGATCGCGACGAGGGCGACGATGATGCCGATCATCACGATCCGCTCATACCTGCCGCCCTTGCCCGAGGACCTTCCTTTTGCCGGGAGCTGTTTTTTCGCCATAGACAACCTTTAACCTGGAAGAAGCCGTTAACCACAGATGAACACAGATAACTGCGAATCGTCTCGAATGTATCAATGCGTGAACATTATTGTTAACATCTTTTTACCACAGAGATCAGGGAGAGAGAGCACAATGAAAGGCCAGGACAAACCGTGGCAGGTTTGTTTAGCCGCATTCCCCAACTGCCCTTTAGGTTTATACAATATTAAGCCGAAAAAAACCAGAGCTATTTTGGCTGCGCGGCCAACCTTGCCGCTGGCCGCACTTCTCGAAGCGTTCCTTCTTCGCTGGAACGGCTGAGCATCTGCTGTTCTCCTGCCATTAGTGCATAAAAAAATCCCCCGGGAAATTTTTCTCCCGGGGGATTTCACTGAGCTCTGTGATGCCGCCTAAGATACAGGCAAAGCTTTTACAGATTTAGAACTTGAATGCCAGAACGCCCTGGATGCCGGTGACCTTGTCGCCCTTCGTTGCAACGCCGTTCACATTTTTGTCATAGGCGTCGCCGGGCGCGAAGTAACCAAGGAGCCAGTTCCAGGACAGGTTCTCGGCAATCTGCCAGTTGGCCTTCACATCAACTTCGGTCCCGACCTTGTGGGAGGTTGCCGGCAGGGTCGAGCCAAAAACCGTAGCGCCGTTGATTGCCACAGCCTGGGTTGCAAGCAGGTACCAGAGGTCCACGCCGAGGACAAGGCTCTTTGTAACAGCCGCGGATACTCCGGCACTGAGGGCTTCGGTATTGCTGAAGCCGGTGTTCTTTGCACCGGCAGCAGTCACGACCTTATACTCGTACAGGAACGTGTAGTGCGGGTCGATGTCCAGGAAGTTGACGAACTGGTTTATGTCCGTCTGCTGGTCCTTGGCACCGGTGCCGCGGGCTGCCGTGAAATTGATGGTCACGGGATCAAGACCCACGTTGCCCTGGACCACGATCTCGTTGCCCTTGAACTTGGCGTCGCCGCTCGGGATACCGCCGACCGTTACCAGGTTGGCTGCTTTTGCCTTGCCGAACTGCTGATCGATCTCGGCCTTCAAAGCCACCGGGCCGAACTTGCCGTTCATGTTCAGACCCAGGTTATACAGGCTGTCCCTTCCGACAGTGCCGTTGGGCACAGGGTTAGGCGGCAGGGGAGAGAGGCTCTTGCGGTCGAGGATATTGGTCAGGTCAATGCCGACCGTGGCGGCGTCGCTGATCTTGAACACGTCGAGCAGTGCATAGGCATCGATATCGTCAGCCGCATTTATGCTGCCTTCAAGAACTTTTACGTTGACGAACGCAAACGTGTTGGGGCCGGTCTGGTTTGCCACGACCCAGGCTTCAGAACCGTAATGCATTGACTTGAAGAACCAGGCGTTGCCCAGGGCCAGCAGCTGATGACCGCCGGTCACGTTGACCGGGATGCCCGGAAGGTTGAAGCTGATCCATGCCTCGCGGAAGCCGAGATTTCCGTTGGCAGTGCTGTTTGAGTATCCTACCCCCCCCGGCACCTTGTTAGAGAGTACATCGTTGCCGGTACCCCAGTCATTGCCGCCGGTGTTGAAATCCTGCTCTAACTCGATTTTACCCTTCACATCGCCGGCCTTGGCGTTCACATCGATCCTGATCCTCGACTGTGTGTCCCTGTAGGTGCTGTCAGCAGAGGTGCTGTTCCCGAACGAATCTGGAACGACGTTCAAATTGGTGAAGTCCCTGCTCCGGATCTCAAGGCTGCCTCCCACGGTCACGTCCGCGGCGAATGCCACGGCGCTGAAGCACGTCAATGCCACGACTACGAATAACACAACAAACTTCTTCATCGTTTATCCTCCCTTATGTAGTTTGGCCCCGGGTCCGCCCGGGACATGTTCACTTTTCTGTAAGATGCCTGCTATGATACCGCCTGATGCTGCTTGTGCTGCACTCTGCTTGTCTAAAGTCCGAACACATCCCCCCCTTCATGATCACAAGGCACCATAAACGAAACCTGTCTCACGCTGCGAAGCCGCGATTGAATCCCATTCCGGAGAGGCCTGATACTAAGAGCGAGTGAATGTCGATGGAGCGAACAGCGATAAGCGCTGCCGATATGAGCGCACCGGACAGCATGATCGCGATATGGAGAGTTGATAGTGGACATACGCTTAAACAATCTCTGCAAGTCTACCACTATAACAGCCACTGCCACTGCCGATGCCTGCTGCCTGAATTGACGCGTTGCGGGAAAAACAGAAATGGAGAAAAAGCGTGAAAAGACTGGCTGGACTATATCAAAGAACACTAGTCAAGTCAAGATTTTTTCTTCCTTTGCGGTTACGCGCTGCATGAAATTCACATTACATTTGTATTACAAATTGCAATTTTATAGACACTGTTTAGAATCATCGAAACTCTTCATATAGACACCCTGCCTGGTCGCATTTCACCAGTTGTGCGCTTCTAGAAATGTGTGTTTACACAGGGGACCAAAAGTATTATTTTACAAGCCAGACACTTTGCAGCAGCCTGATGATCATGAAACTGCCATGCCTTGCATGCAATGATAGCACATTACGCGCGCTGACACGCTGAAAAGGAGACCGCGACCCATGCATGTCCAGAAGAGCCGTCCGTATCTGCTGATGTTCCTTGTCGCTGCTTTTATCGCAGCATCGGGCCCCGTCCTTGCCAAACAGCCTTCTCCAGGGCCTAGACCCGCTGCAAAGACAGCGCAACCCGCACTCGCCGTCCAGATCGACAAGCCGGAATACGGCCAGGGAGACACCGTCCTGCTGCGGGGCACGGCGCCCGTGGGGAAACCCCTCTTCATCGAGGTGGCCTCGGAAAAGAGCGTCGAGGTCCGGAGGCTCGACAGCAAAAAGGACAAGGAGACCAACAGGATCCCGTGGATATTCTATACCAGCGATAACGTCCCCGCCTATTACGCAATGCTCATTCCGAAGGACGCCAGGGAGAAGATCGAAGCGCTCAAGGCCCAGAAGGACGACTGGAGCTATTCCGGTGCTCTGAAGGACCTGGGGATAGATGCCGAGGGGCTTCGGCCTTCGACGGCAACGGTAGAACGGCGCAAGACCTCCATCATCGCGGTGATCACCGGATCGCGCGGCGCCCTCATGGACCCCCTGGACGCCAAGGGCAACCTGAAGGCTGTGCTGCCGCTGTACAAAACGCGATTCAAGTCACCGGGCGCACTCTTGAAGCCGGCGATCGATATCAGACCGGATGGAACGTTCGAAGCCGCCCTGAAACTGCCGAAGGGTGTGGCTGACGGGAAGTACACGGTAACGGCCTTCATTGACAAAGATACGAAGGCATTCGCCTCGTTCTTGACCACCCTGCCCCCGGGCACGTGGTACTTCGAACGGGCGGGAATGGCCGCGAACATCTTCGGCCCCTTCTTCCTCGCCCTCGTGATCACGATGCTCGGCGTTTTGATGGGCGCCGGCGGCGGCTTTATCCTGAACCCGCTCCTGATCAGCATCTACGGGCTGCCGCACACAATCGTGGCCGGCACGGTCCTCCCGACCGTCCTTTTCTCGCAGGGTTCGGGCATCTATAACTACAACAAGATCGACTTCATCAGCTGGAAGCTGGGCCTGCTCATGGGAACGGCCATGCTGGCCGGCGGATTCATCGGGCCGGTACTGACCCAGCTCATCTCGCTGTCCCAGTACAAGAGCTGGTTCGGGATCGTGCTGATCATCCTCGCGGGCCTCATGCTCTGGCAGACGCTGCCCGCGCAGGTGGCGAAGAACAAGCAGGAACAGGAGATACTGAAGCACTTGAAGAAACTCGCCGAACAGAAGCAGTGCGAACCCGGGAAAGCATAAAGGAGGAACAACATGAATATTCATTTTTGCGGACAGGATGTCAAGGCCAATCCCGTGATCGGTGTCATCGGCGCGTTCCTGATCGCCGTGGTTTCCTCGATGTTCGGGTTCGGCGGCGGGCCCTTCATGGTGCCGCTCATGACGGTCATCATGGGCCTGCCGATGTACGTGGTGGTCGGGAGCTCGCTTCTCGCCATCTTCTTCAACACCCTGATGGCCTCATCGAAGAACGCCTTCTTCGACACCATCGATTACAAGCTCTTCGCCATCATGGCCGTGGCCGCGGTCATCGGCGGGTACCTCGGACCGCAGATCGCGAAGCGGATCAGTCCCCTCTGGGTGAAGCGCGTTGCGGTTGTGCTGCTGCTGGCCCTCGCCACCCAGCTCCTCGGCTGGTGGGGGTAGTGACCGCGGAACCATGGGGAATGCGGGCGTTGGGATATTCAGGAATACAGGAGAAAGCAACCTCGTTCGTCATTCCTGCAAAAGCAGGAATCCAGAGCCGTATTGAAAATCACACCCTGCACTCGCGCTGCCGCACTCATAAATGCTGGGTGCAGGCTGGATTCCGGGTCAAGCACGGAATGACGGCGGGAAGCACTCCTCGTGATCATCTTGATGTCAGAAAGCTTTCAGCAAAATATCAGTAAGGAGAAGTTTTTATGATCGATACCATGCAATTGCTCGATGACGTGGCCTTTGCGAAGGCCTTGCTTGCGAAGAAGTCGCTCAGCAACGCGGACCTCGTGTTCGCACTCCGGAACCTGCTCCGGATGAAGTACTATCCTGTCGCCGTCAAGTTTTTCTTTTCCCAGGACGAGTTGGATGCCTTCAAAAAGAGCGTTGATTACAAGGTCTCTGCGCACGCCTTCACCTTCTGCCATTACCTGGCCGCATCACGCCAGCGGGGCGACATCCTCCTGAGCCCCGAGAAGGGACTGGGATGCACGAATGCGAAATATATCTTCGGATGGAAGGGAATGGACGAGGGTGAGATCAAGAGCCATTTGAAGTACGCGAAGGACATGAAACAGGCCGAAAAGATCGTGAAGATCAAAAAACGGCTGCCCGGGAACCTGCTCGCCTTTGCCACGGCGCCGCTCCACATGGCGCCCTACAAGCCTGATGTGATCCACGGGATGAGCGACGTGCTCCAGGCCTATCATCTCGGGAACGACTGGTCCGCCGCCATGGACATCATGCCCTTCGAGATGACCATGACCATGAACAGCTCGGCCTGCCACGGCGTTACCGCGGTCTATCTCGACAAGAAGCCGAACATCGCGCCCATGTGCAGCGGCAGCTACACCGCGGGCAAGACCGAGCAGGGAGAGATCAACTGGATCTGGCCCGGCGACCAGCTCGAGCCCACGGTACGGTGGATGCTCGAGCGCACCGTGCGCGACAGCGGCCCCTCCTTCCCGCGCACGGGCGAGACCTATCCGGGGTTCAACATGTGCAAGCTCTGCCCTTTCCTCGTATGGCACAAACCGGTGGAGAAGTAACACGGTCAGACATTCGCAAGAGTGACTCAGAAAAGAAAAACTCCCGTCCAAGGAATGGGCGGGAGTTTTTTATTGTTTTGAATACTTATACAGAGCTGCCTAATACACTTTCTGATGCGGCGATCCACATACATCGGTCGAACATTTTGATAACAACGGCTGCTTCAGCTTCTTACCCGTCAGCGAGAGAAGCAGTATAAACAGTATCGAGAAGCCGAGGGAATTAAAGATGTGGTTTTCCCTGCCGACGAGGTTTGCCAGGACCATGATGGGAAAACCGAACATCGCCAGGAGCCATCCTTCCCGGTAGCCGAAGCAGTACGCTTCCTTGCCCACCATCCCAGCAGCGCCGACGCAGACCAGCCCTATCCCCGCGATCATGACCGCGCCGGCATACTGCTCGGGCGCTGCGAAGTACCCAGCCACCTGCAGCACTAATCCGATGGTCACCGAACTCACAATGAATTTCTTGACCGGACGCATCCAGACGAGCAGGTAAACAGCCGAGAGCAGGACCCCGGTCTCAAACAGCATGATGCCCGTGGTATAGAACGGGCTTTCCAGCGGGTAGAGAACGGCGAGCAGCGCGAGGCCGAAGACCTGTATGAGAAGCCCCGCGCGGTAGGAGATATCATGCCGCCGGCCGTAGGTCAGGCCGGACGTGGCGATCTGTTGTTCGAGGGTGGGTGTATTTGACATGGCCGCTTTATAACACGGGGTCCCTCTTTATGCAAGGGAAAAGCGGGCGGACAGGAGAACGATAACAAGGAAACCCGCTCAGCCGGACAGCCCGGCATTAATTCGTAGCGCTCGGCTTTCTCAATGCGATAGTCTTCTTTTCGTAGATTGCAGTTATCTTCGCGAAATCTGATTATTCGCTTTAAAGAGGGAAATGAAGCACAAGAAATCCTCGTTCACTGGTATTGGAGGAACTGTTTCATTGTCGAAGACGAATCCAACAAGAACGGAAGAATCGGGGCAACTGACAGGTTTTAAAGCCTCCGGTTTGAGCTCCGGCGGAGCTTCAGTTGAGCTATCAGCAAATGATCACTGCTGAATCTGTTTTCCGTCCCTCTCCATCCCCGAAGCATACTGATAATAGGTGTGCATCCCGAGCTTCAGGAGCCCCTTTTCGATCAGCCTCCGCGCGGACTCGGTGACCTTGGGGTCGAACTGCTGCCCCGATTCGCGCTCCAGTTCGAGAAGCACCTCGTCGCTCGAGATCGTGCCGCGGTAGGGCCTTTCCGAGACCATGGCGTCTATGGTGTCGGCAACGTTGAGGATCCGTGCCGCGAATGCTATCGCCTCCCCGGAAAGCCCCTGGGGATAGCCCTTGCCGTCGTAGCGTTCGTGATGCTGGTAGATGGCGCTGATGATGGCGGGCGAAAAACCGATCGGTTCGAGGATCCTGATGCCGTGGGCCGGATGGTCCTTCATGATGTCGAACTCCTCGCGGCTCAGACGTTCCGGCTTGCTGATGATCAGCTCGCTGATCGCGATCTTTCCCACGTCGTGCAGGATGGCGGCGATATGCATCTCCTCGAGCTGTGTAGGGCTCAGCCCGAGGTCACGCGCGATGGCCACGGCGTATTTGGCCACGTTCGTCGAGTGCCAACGCGTATAGGGGTCCTTCGCCTCGACCGCGGCGACCAGCGCCTGCACCGTCCGGAAATAGTTCTCCCGCACGTCCTCGAAGAGCCCCGCATTCTCCATCGCGGTCACAACCTGGCTCGACAGGATGAGGACGATCTGCAGGTCGCTGGTGCTGAACGGGACGCCCGACAGCTTGCTCACGTTGAGCACGCCGAACATCTTGTTCCTGCCGATCAGGGGCACCGACATGGACGAAGCGGGCATGTCCTCGGAGTTGATCGCCGCCATCACTTCCGGATCGGGATGTCTCCCGGAGGAGATGATCAGTGGCTTCTTGTGCTTCAGCACCAGCCCCGAGACTCCCTCGCCGATCTTCCGTCTCGCTTTCGCCGCCGTGTCCGTTCTGAGCCCGTGGGAGGCACGGATGAGAAGATCGCCGCTGGCCTCGTCGACCAGCATGAGCGATACGCGGTCGACCGAGAATTCCTGCACGAGGACCTCGGTGATGATCTTGAACAGATGGGCCAGGTCGATCTCCGTGACCAGAAGCTTGCTGATCTCGAAGAGGGGAATGAGCGCCTTGAGCCTGATGTTCTCCTTCTGCAGCCTGCTGCGGGTCACTGCCCGTTCCACGGCGCCCAGGAGCTCCTCCTGGGTGAAGGGTTTGAGCACAAAACCGTCGACACCCCGCATGAGAGACTCGATGGCCGTGTCCAGCGTGCCGTGGCCGGTGATGAAGATCGTTACGATGTCCTGGTCCAGCTGCTTGACGCGCTCGAAGAGCTCCAGGCCGTCGATCTCCGGCATCTTGATGTCCGTTATGAGCAGGTCCATATCGTTCCGGGCAAGTTCCTCGAGCGCGGCGGTGCCGTTCGGGGCCACCGTCACCTGGTACCCTTCCGCGGTGAGGATGTGATAGCACAGATCCCGGATCATCTCTTCATCATCAACGATCAGTATCTTCTCACCCGCCATGATCACTCTCCTTATCGCGGCCAACGCATCCCGCGGCAGACCGTCAGCGGCCCGCCCGTTCCCTATGTCCGCCCCGCCGGCAGCAGGACCCGAAAGGTGGACCCCTCTCCAACAGTGCTTTCTACTTCGATGATCCCGCCGTGATTCTGCACGATCATATAGCTGATTGAAAGGCCCAGGCCCGTCCCCTCCCCCTCGATCCGCGTCGTGAAAAAGGGGTCGAAGATCTTGTCAAGCTGGTCCTCGGGAATGCCGATGCCGGAATCCCGGAATTCGACCGCTACGGTATCCTGCCCGATGGATTCCCGCCTGCAACTGGCCCTGATGGTCAGGTCCCCGCCGGAGGGCATTGCGAACAGGGCATTGTTGATCAGGTTCAAAAAAACCTGCTTAATTTCATCCCTGTCGACGGCCACATCGGGCAGTCCTTGCGGGCACTCGATGCGCAGGGTAACATTCGACAGCCGCGCCTGTCCTCTCACGAGTTCCAGCGTGCTCTCGATCAGGCCGGTGACCGTCGTCCGTTCCAGGTGCGGGGGCTTCCTCCGGGCGAAATCAAGAAGGTTCTTCAGGATCTCCCGCGCGCGCAGCGTCTCCCGTTCGATGGTCTTGAGCTGCTCTTTCTTCTCGGCGGGGATGTCGTCGGATTTCAGCAGCAAGCCGGCGTATCCCAGGACGCCGGTCAGGGGATTGTTCACTTCGTACGCGATGTTGGCCGCAAGCTCTCCGATCGCGGCCAGTTTGGCGCTCTGTACCAGCTGACGCCGCGACTGCTGCAGGTTGTGGGTCATCGTGTTGAAAGCCTCTCCCAGCTCCCGGAACTCGCTTCCCTTGCTGTCGGTGATGTCTACGCGGTGCTGCAAATCCCCCCGCGCGATGCGTCTCGTGGCGTCAAGCAGGGCCCGGAGTACGCGGTCAAGGCTCCTTGCCAGGACCCACGCCGTCACGACCGCAAGCAGGAACCCGATCAGAAGGGTCGCCGAGAGGACCAGGCGGACTTCCCGGATCGTGGCCATTGTCTCTTCCGTCTTCTGCTGAAGCCGGACATTGGCGGTAAAGGCCATCCCCTGCGTCATGGCGATGAGCTCCTGGCCGATATCCTGGACACGGCGCTCAAGCGCGGCGACCCTCGCCGGGTTGGCGGACACGGTGACGAGACCGCTGATCGCGCTTTTGTAGTCATTTGCCATGTCCCGCATGCTGCTCAACCCCTGGGCGAGCTCCGGGGTATGATGACAGCCCATGCACGAGTCCATTACCCTGTCCATCTCCTGCACCTGGGCCACGAGGAGGTCAACGTCGCCCGAGCTCCGGACCCGGTCGCGGAGGATATGGGACTGGACCTGCTGGACATGGATAATGAGGTCCTCGCGCAGGATCTCGACCTGGTGCAGCAGGATCAGGCGGTCCATGCGCTCGGTCGTCCTCGTAATATAGAAGACGGCGATCAAGCTGCCCATCAGGAAAATGACGAGCAGCGATCCGAGGCCAATGAGAATTCGCTTTTTCATCCGTTTTGTCTGATCACCTCACCGGCTCTGGTAGCGGTACGTCTTGAAGTCGAGACCCGCCTCGGCCGCCAGTGAATACAGATAAGCGTAATCGCGGTCATTCGTTTCAATGAAGCCCCGCGCGCCGAATCGCTTCAACGCCTCTTCCCCTTCGGCATCCCTGTCCATGGCGACCAAGGCCTGCCTGAGCGCGCTCCTGAGCTTCGGATCCAGGTCCTTGCGGACGGCGAGACAATTCTCGGGCACCACCCCGGAAGTCGCAAGAATGACGAGTTCTTTTCCTATCCGGGAGTTCTCACGCGCCATCTGGTCGTAGATCGTATTCTTCGCCGCGCCGGCGTCCGCCTCACGGTTCAACACGGCCAGTATCGCAGCGTCGTGACTCCCGTAAAAAAGGGCCTCCTTCACGAACGCCTCGGGGTGGACACGGACACCTTGCCCCCTGAAATAGGCCAGGGGAAACAGGTATCCCGCCGTGGTGGCGCGGTCCACGAAGGCGAAGCGTTTCCCCCGCAGGCCGGCCACATTCCGGATGCCACTGTCCCTTCTGGCAAACAGATATCCGTGATAGGTCGTAGTCCCGTCCGGGTTGACCGGCCTCGCCACCGGCTCGACGCCGAGTTGCCGGCGGGCCAGGGCATAGGTAAAGCTGCCGAAAAAAGCACCGTCCATTTTTTCAGTGGTAAAGTGTTCAATGACATTTCCATAACTGGAGAGGCTCGTAAAGATCACCTTGACCCCCAGTCGCCGGGAGAGGTAATCCCCCAGAAACTGGTATCGCTCCCGCTGGCGGAAGATATTCTGCTCCGGAATGAGGCCTATCAGAAGTTGCTGCTGGGCAAAGCTCTCCCCGGGGCGCCGCTCCGGCTTCCACCGGTCGCAGCCGACGGAGGGGAAGACCGAAACGGCCAGCAGGACAATCAGAAATGTTGGTGCCCACGATGCCATGCATTCAATCGCCCGTTTCATTTATTCTGCATCAGGAACTGCTCCCTGACCAGGGGCAGGAACACTTTGAATGAAGTTCCGCGCCCCTCCTGGCTCTCGACCTCGATGCGGCCGCCGTGGTTCTGCACAATGCGGTAGCTGATGGACAGCCCGAGGCCGGTGCCGGTCCCGCTTTCCTTTGTTGAGAAAAAAGGCTCAAAGATCTTCTTGATATGCTCCTGGGCGATTCCGACACCGGTATCGGCGAATTCGACGACGGCCTCATACCCATTGGCCATGCCGAGGCGGACCAGGAGCCCGCCTCCTCCCGGCATAGCCTGGATCGCATTATTCATGATGTTGATGAAGACCTGTTTCATTTCGTTGGCGTCCATGTTGACGATGACCGGAGATCCGTTGTACTCCTCGCGGAGGGCGATTGATGCAGATTCGGCTGCGCCTCTGACGAAGGCCACGGTCTCCCGAAGCGGAACCAGGATATCACCGGGATGCATCCAGGACGTCTTCTGCCGGGAAAAATCGAGAAGATTGCGGATGATCTTTCTTACCCTCAGGGTCTCCTGTTCCATCATCCCCAGGATCCGGCCGGCGGGATCAGGCAGATCGGACATCTTCAGCAGGTGGGTCGTATACCCGAGAACGCTGGTCAGCGGGTTGTTTACCTCGTGGGCCACATTGGCTGCAAGTTCGCCGATGGCGGCCATCTTGGTCGAATGGACAAGCTGCTCCTGCGCGTTCCGAAGCTCGTTCATCTTTCCGATGAGGTCGGTGTAGAGCGAGGCATTCTGCAGGGCGGCGCCGGCCAGGTTCGAAAAAACCGTGAAGAGCCTGAGGTCCTGCCGGTCAAAACAAGCGCCGCCTTTCTTGTTCACGGCTGTCAGGAGGCCCGTCATCGTGTTCGATGACCACAGAGGAACGGCCATGATGCATTTGATCCCGAGTTCCTTCATCTCGCCGGCCTTGAGCCTGAAGTCCGTCTGCGCATCCGTTATCAGCAAAGGGGTTCCGTAGCAGGCCAGCCAATTATAGATGCCCCCCGCCTCGATCGGCAAAACTCTATCTCTCAGTGCCTGGGCCTTGTTCCCGAACACGCCCAAGTACGTGAGGACGAGGTCGCTGCTGTGAACGACAGCAACCGAGATCGTGTCGGCCCGCACCAGGTCCTCGGCCCGTGCCGCGATCTTGACGAGCAGCGCATCCAGATCGAGGCTCTCCATGAGGTCGAGTCCCGCCGTATGAAGGAGGAACAGGTCCTTGTTCCCGCGCGACAGGCTCAATTCCCGCTGTTTCAGGGTCAGCGCCATCTGGTTGAAAGAATGGCTGAGCTTGCTGATTTCATCTCTCCCCGTTACCGGCAGGGGAACGTCCCAGTTCTGCCTGCTCAGCTTTTCAGCGGCATCGCTCAGTTTTTGGATCGGCCGGGTGATCCCCATGGCGATGACCTGGCCGAAAGCGAGACCCACCAGAAGAATCAGCAGGAGCGCCCCCAAGGCCTTTTTCATGATGAGGGCAAACCGCTCCGCGTAGCGCTGTCCCGACAGGCCGACCCGCACGTATCCGACCTTCTGGCTGCCGGACATCACCGCGAGAATGAGGTCATACACACCGGTGTCCTTCGTGTTGAAAACCGGCTCGGTCACGCTGCTGTTGCTGCAGCTCAGCGGCACGTCTTCTTTCACGGCATTCCGGCCGGAGGGAATGGTATAAAAATAAGAATCGCTGTCGAAGAAGACCTCGGTCGAACTGCGTCCGATCAGAAGCTCGCAGTCGTGATTGTACATGATGATGTAAAGCAGGTCGCTTCCGGAGGGGAGGTCTTCGTTCGCCGCGAAAGGAGAGGTGATTTTCTTATAAAGCTCGAAACGGTTTCCCGTAAGGATATCGTCTACGGTCAGGGCAGCCAGACCCTTTGCCACGAAAAGAGCCCTGCCCCGTATTTCTGCGTCAAGTGCCTTCCGTCCCTGCCAGTGAAAGAAGGCTCCCGCCAGGACGGCGACCAGGATCACCGCTGCAGACAAAAAAAAGGAAATTCTGCAGCCGATTCCTCCCCACCAGCGAGCCAGAGCCTGCCTGGCAGGTTCCGACCGTGCGGCAAATATTTTTTTTATTTGAACCATAGCGCGTGGAGGAAAACATAGTAACACAAAAGCAACTTCTTGTAAATGCAATAAAAAAGGCAAGGGATCTCCCTTGCCTTATGCCGCTTCACTCATCTTCGGGAACGCGGCCTCCCGAACCATTATACTATAGTATGCCGCACGATCCTGTGACGCCGGACGTGCCTTACGCCGATTTCGCCTTCTCGCCCGCCTTTGCCTGAGGAGCCGCATTCTGGCCGCGCTCCACCAGTTCGATGACAGCCATCGGGGCGGCATCTCCGGGTCGCGTCCGGGTTGGCACGATCCTGGTATACCCGCCGTTCCGCGAGGCGAACCGGGGTCCTATCTGCGTGAACAGGCTGCCGACGACGGCTTCATCATTGATGAAGCTCAGGGCTTGACGCCGCGCATGAAGATCGCCCCGCTTCGCAAGGGTGATCATTTTTTCGGCCAGCGGGCGTATTTCCTTTGCTTTGGCAACCGTCGTTTCGATTTTTTCATTTCTCAGAAGCGAGGTAACAAGCATCCTGAGGAGTGCCCTCCGGTGGCTCGTATCCCGCCCAAACTGTCTTCCTGCGCAACCGTGTCTCATAGAACCCTTCCCTGCCCGTAAATGAATTAAACCTCGCTCGGCTTTTCGGCCAGGAGCCGTCTTGCTTCCGCAACGATCTTATCGTCAACCTTCATTCCCAGAGATAGCCCCATCTCCGCGAGTATCTCTTTTATCTCATTCAGCGATTTTCTGCCGAAGTTCTTGGTCTTGAGCATCTCGCTCTCGGTCTTCTGTACCATTTCCGCGATAGTTTCAATGCCCGCGTTCTTGAGACAGTTTGCCGCGCGGACCGAAAGCTCCAGCTCATTCACGCTGCGGAGCAGGTGTTCGTTGAACGAGGGTACGCGCTTGATCTCCTCTTCAACGGCGGGAAGCTCTTCCTCTTCCTCGGGAAGATGAATGAAGATCGACAGGTGGTCCTTTAGCAGCTTGGACGCATGGGCGACGGCGTCATCAGGCCGGATACTGCCGTCGGTCCACACCTCGAGGACCAGTTTGTCGTAGTCGGTGTCCTGCCCCACGCGGGCGTTCTCGACCTTGAAGTTCACCTTCCGGATGGGCGAAAAAATCGCATCGATCGAGATCACGCCGATCGGTTGCCCCGGCTCCTTGTTCTTGTCGGACGACACGTAGCCCCGTCCGCGCCGTGCCCGCATCTCGACCTCGAGCTTGCCGTTCTTATCGATCGTCGCGATATGCAGATCGGGGTTCAGGATCTCCACTTCGGCATCGGCCTCGATATCCTTGGCGATCACGGGACCGGGCCCCTTTGCCTTCAGGGAAAGCGTCTTCGGCTTATCCGTGTGCAGCTTGAGCCGGATTTCCTTCAGGTTGAGGATAATGTCGGTCGTGTCTTCAATGACGCCCGGAATGCTTGAAAATTCATGTTGCACCCCGGAGATTCTGAGCGAGGTTACCGCCGATCCTTCCAGCGAGGAAAGCAGTACCCGGCGTAATGAGTTGCCCAGCGTCGTTCCGAAACCGCGTTCCAGAGGCTCAGCCGTGAATTTGCCGTACGTATCGGTTATCTTCTTCGGATCGTACTGAAGTTTTTTCGGCATCTGGAAATCTTTAGCTTTTTTAAGCATGATTCCTCCATAACGGAGTGAAAGACTGATAGAATGTGCAAGAAGACTTGACAGGACCAAGATCCCGCCAAGCGCCGAAAGGTTCTGGTTCTCAGATTACTTTGAGTAGAGTTCGACCACCAGCTGCTCTTTGACCGTCGGCATGGTTGACTCATCCCGCGCCGGCAAAGCCAGCACCTTGCCCCTGAACTGGGCCTTATCGATCTCAAGCCAGGTCGGGAAGCCGCGCTTTTCGACGGCTGCCAGGGTCTGCTGGATCTGGGCGATGCCCCGGCTTTTTTCCTTCAGCTCTACAACATCACCGGCCTTCAGCAAATAGGAAGGAATGTTCACCTTTTTGCCGTTCACCAGGAAGTGCCCGTGCCGGACGAGCTGCCTTGCTTCCTTCTTCGCTCCGGCAAAACCCATCCGCTGCACGATATTGTCAAGCCTCCGCTCCAGGAGCTGCAGCAGATTGTCGCCCGTCACGCCCTTCATGCGTTCGGCCTTCTCGAAATACCCGCGGAATTGCCGCTCCAGTACACCATAGATACGGCGGATCTTCTGCTTCTCCCTGAGCTGCAGGCTGTACTCAGACTGCTTGATCCGTCCCTGTCCATGCTGCCCGGGCGGATACCCCCGCCTCGTGACCCCGCATTTATCTGTATAGCAGCGCTCTGCCTTCAGAAAAAGCTTGGTACCCTCTCTTCTGCAGAGCTTGCAAACTGATCCTATATACCGTGCCACCTGTTTCCTCCTGTTCTAACCCGTTTCTAAACCCTTCTTCTCTTTGGCGGCCTGCACCCATTGTGGGGAATCGGCGTCACGTCCTTGATGGCCACAATTTCAAGCCCCGCCGCCTGGATCGCCCGGATGGCAGACTCTCTGCCGGTTCCCGGCCCCTTGACAAACACCTCAACCTGCCTCATGCCATTTTCCATGGCTTTTTTTGCGGCTGTCTCAGCTGCCAGCTGTGAAGCAAAGGGTGTGCTCTTCCGTGAACCTTTGAAGCCTTTATTTCCTGCGCTCGACCACGTAATCACGTTTCCCGCGGTATCGGTGATCGTCACGATCGTATTGTTGAACGACGCATGAATATGCGCTACGCCATTGGCCACGTTCTTCTTTTCTTTGCCCTTCTTGGCCATTTTTCCTCCTCATCAATGACTGAATGCCGCCGGGAACACCCATCCCGGAACTGTTACTTCTTTGCCAAGGACTTTTTCTTGCCACGTCCCGCCATTGCGGATTTCTTCGGTCCTTTTCTCGTCCGGGCGTTGGTTTTTGTCCGCTGTCCACGGGCCGGCAGCCCCTTCCGATGCCTGAGCCCCCGGTAGCTCCCAACGTCCATGAGCCGCTTGATGTGCATCGTAATATCTCTGCGGAGGTCCCCCTCTATCGTATAGTCGCGATCCAGAATGCCTCGGATCTTAACGATGTCGGACTCCGTGAGATCGCTGCTCTTGACGCCTGGATTAATACCCGCTTCAGCCAGGATCTTCTTGGCAGACGACGGACCGATCCCGAAAATATAGGTGAGCGCGATCTCGATCTTCTTTTCTTTTGGCAAATCTACGCCGGCAATCCGTGCCACATTTCCTCCTGAACGACAAATCCGGGATACAGAATCCGAAACCTCCTCGATCTCGAATTTTACTATCCGGATTTAGAATTTGATTGCGATTAACCCTGGCGCTGCTTGTGACGCGCGTTCTCACAGATCACGCGCACAATTCCCTTGCGCCGGATAATAGTGCACTTTGGGCAAATTTTACGTACCGATGAACGAACTTTCATGACTCGACTTCCATCCTGTCCTGTAATTTTGGCTGCCGGCGCTACTTGAACCGGTAGGTGATCCTGCCCCGGGTAAGGTCATACGGCGTCAGTTCCACCGTCACCTTGTCTCCCGGAAGAATCTTGATGAAATGCATTCTCATTTTCCCGGATATATGTGCAAGAATCTTATGACCGTTCTCGATCTCGACGCGAAACATGGCGTTGGGAAGGGTCTCCAGAACGGTACCCTGTACTTCTATGGAATCTTCTTTCGCCATATCCTCTCGTTCGTGATCACCCGGCCGTGTCCACGGCCCGTTTCACCGCCGGCTCAATACCCACGGCCCTTCGGACGTTACTGCCACCGTATGCTCAAAATGCGCCGAAAGGCTGCCGTCCGCCGTCACGGCGGTCCAGCCATCCTGCAGCACGTAGGTTGCGCTTCCGCCCTTGTTGACCATGGGCTCAATCGCAAACACCATGCCGGGCTTGATCCTCGGTCCCTGGCCGCGCTCGCCGAAGTTAGGTATCTGCGGATCTTCGTGCATGTTGCTCCCGATACCATGCCCTACAAAATCCCGGACCACGGAAAATCCATTCGACTCCACATGCTGTTGCACGGCTGCGGAGATATCGAACAGCCTGTTGCCTGCCCGCGTCTGCGCTATTCCCTTGAAGAGGGCTTCCTCGGTTACGCTGATCAGCCGTTCGGCTTCCGGTGCAACCCTGCCGACCGGGAACGTCTTGGCCGCATCTCCGTAGAAACCTTCGACGATTGCCCCGACGTCGACACTGATGATATCGCCCTCAACAAGAGCAACATCCGTTGAGGGGATCCCGTGAACCACTTGACTGTTCACGGACGTGCACAGCGTTTTGGGATATCCCCGGTAGCCCTTGAACGCCGGAACCGCTCCTGAGGACAGGATCAGTTTCTCGGCGAACTCATCAAGACTCTGCGTGGTGACCCCGGGCCTGATCAGGGGGACTATTCCTTCAAGAACATCTGCGACGATGACACAGGCCCTGCGGATCTTTTCGATCTCCTGACGGGACTTAAGAATGATCATCGGACACCGGACGATCAGCGTCTTCCCTTGACGGAAACGCCCTTCAGGAACCCTCCGTAATGCCGCTGGATCAGATGGGACTCTATCTGTGATACGGTGTCGAGTGCGACGCCGATCACGATCAGGAGGGAAGTCCCACCGAAATAAAACGGCACATTGAAAATTTTGTAGAAGATATCAGGCAGCACGCACACCGCTGCGAGGTACAGTGCACCGCCGAGCGTGATGCGGGTCAGCACGCGGTACAAATAATCCGATGTTTTTTTGCCGGGCCGGATACCGGGAATGAATCCGCCGTATTTTTTAAGGTTATCCGCTATATCGACGGGATTGAATACAATCGCCGTGTAGAAATACGCAAAAAATATGATCATCATAACATAGACCGTTGTATACAGCAGCTTTCCCGGGGCCAATTGCTGCGCAATCGCCTGAATCCAGGGAACCTGGGCAAACCCCGCGATCGTGGCGGGGAATAACAGGATCGAGGACGCAAAGATCGGGGGGATAACACCGGCGGAGTTGATCTTGAGCGGCAGGTGCGTGCTCTGGCCCTTGTATATCCTCCTGCCCACCATCCGCTGGGCATACTGCACGGCTATTTTTCTCTGCCCGCGCTCCATGACAATGATGGCGGCGATAACGGCAACGATCAGGGCAATGATGATGAATACCATGAAATAAGCGATTTCACCCGACCGCACAAGGCCGATGGTATTGCTGACGGCGCGGGGAAAGCCGGCGACGATGCCGGCAAAAATCACGAGGGAGATCCCGTTGCCGATGCCACGCTCCGTGATCTGCTCTCCCAGCCACATGATAAAGGTGGTGCCCGCGGTCAACGTGATCATCGTCAGGATCCGGAAAGACCATCCCGGAGAATCAACGAACGCTCCGTCGCCCATTTTCTCGATGCCGACCGCCATCCAGAAGGACTGGAACCCGGAGATCAGCACGGTACCGTACCGGGTGTACTCGGTGATCTTCTTGCGGCCGGCCTCACCTTCCTTGGCCAGCGCCTGCAGCCTCGGGATGACGACCGTCAGGAGCTGGAGCACGATAGAAGCCGTGATATAGGGCATGATCCCCAGCGCGAAGATCGTGACCCGCGAGAGTGCCCCGCCGGAGAACATGTCGAAGAACCCCATCAGGCCTCCCGCTGCCTGGTGGAGGAACTGGCTGAGCGCCTCGCCCTTGATGCCCGGCGTCGGAATATGCGCCCCGATGCGATACACGGCCAGCATGAGAAGCGAAAACATGATGCGCTTCCGAAGCTCAGGGATGTTGAATATATTCTGAATGCCGGAAAACACCCTTAAATCACCTCGGCCTTTCCGCCGGCGGCCTGGATCTTGTCCACAGCGCTCTTGCTGAACTTGTGCGCCCGAACGGTAAGCTTGGTCTTCAGTTCTCCCGTGCCCAGCACCTTGAGCCCATCCTTGATGCTGTTGATCATTCCGTTCTGCTTCAGCAGTTCGGGAGTGACCGTATCGCTCGTGCTTATGGCAGCCAAGTCGCTGATGTTCACGATGGCGTACTCTTTCCGGAATATGTTCGTGAAGCCTCTCTTCGGAATCCGGCGCTGCAGCGGCATCTGTCCGCCTTCAAAGCCGGCACCCTTCACGCCGCCTGAACGGGCTTTCTGGCCCTTGTGCCCTTTTCCCGCCGTCTTCCCGGAACCCGAACCGGGACCGCGACCCACTCGTTTTGCCTTTTTTGTAGAACCTTCTTTAGGCTTTAGTTCTTCCAGTCTCATAATCGACTCTCGTCCTTAATGATGTATGATGCAGCGGCTACTGCGATTCCTCAACCTTCAGCAGGTGCGAAACCTTGTTGATCATTCCCCGTATCTCCGGCGTATCAACCCGTACGACCGAATGATTCAGTTTGCGAAGGCCCAGTCCGATCAGAACGACCTTGTGTTTTCCCGGCCGCGCGATGCCGCTCTTGACCAGGGTGATCTTGAGTTTTTTCCCGTCAGTCTTTGCCATGCCTATCCGAGCTCCTCTACGGACTTGCCCCGAAGCGCGGCCACCTGCTCGGCGCTTCTCAATTTTGTAAGACCATCGATCGTAGCGCTCACGACATTGTGCGGGTTGCTGGATCCCAGCGATTTGCACAGCACATTCCGTACACCGGCAACTTCAAGCACGGACCGGCTCGCACCGCCTGCGATCAAACCCGTACCTTCCGAGGCCGGCTTCAGCAACACCTTTCCCGCGCCGTAATGTCCGAGCACCTCGTGGGGAATCGTGTCGCCCTTCAGCGACACCGGGACCATGTTCTTCTTGGCCCGCTCCACCGCCTTCTTGATGGCAACGGGAGCCTCTGCGGCCTTGCCCTTGCCGACGCCTATCTTGCCGTGGCCGTCCCCGACAACAACCAGAGCGCTGAAATTGAACCGCTTGCCGCCCTTCACGACCTTGGCGACCCTGTTCAAGTAGACCAGTTTATCCTTCAGGCCGTCGCCTTCTTCTTCCCGTTTCTGGTATCGCTCTGCCACTGCCGCCTCCGCAATAATTACCGTTGCTAAAAATTCAGACCTTTTTCACGCGCCGCATCCGCCAGCGCCTTGATACAACCGTGATACTGGTAGCCACTGCGGTCGAACACAACATCCTTGATGTTCTTGCCCAATGCCCGCTCGGCTATGTTCGCGCCGACTTTTTTGGCTGCATCTACGTTGCCGCAATGCTTCATACCTGCAGCGACGGTCTTTTCCGTTGACGATGCCGAGATAAGTGTTCTTCCGTTGGAATCGTCTATCAGCTGCGCATAGATATGGCTCAGACTTTTAAAGACGGTCAACCGGGGCTTCGCCGCCGTGCCAAACACGTTCTTGCGTATTCTTTCATGCCTGCGTTTTCTGGCTTCCACTTTCCTGATTGCCACGGTCTCTCTCCATCCTCGAACATTCAGTATTCACTGCGGACAGCTTGCTGTCCGATGTGATCATACCGTATTCAAATTATTTGCCGCCCTTGCCTGCTTTGCCTTCCTTGCGGTGAATGACCTCGCCTCCGTACTTGATGCCCTTCCCCTTATAGGGTTCCGGCTTCTTGAGGCTCCTCAGGTTCGCCGCTATCTGTCCGATGAGCTGCTTGTCAACGCCTTTCAGCGTTATGGTCGTCTGCTTCGCATCGACGGTAGCCTTGATACCCTTGGGAATCGGATACACGATCGGATGAGAAAAGCCGAGGTTGAGCATAAGATTGCTGCCCTGCGCCTGAGCCTTGAACCCCACACCGCTTATCTCGAGGGTCTTTTCATAGCCTTTGCTGACACCGGCCACCATATTCGCAATGAGGTTTCTGGTCAATCCGTGCAGTTCACGGTAGATCTTCTGGTCCGACGGCCGCTGAACCACAAGGTGATTGTTTTCCTTCTTGACCGTGATCTTCGGGTTCACCTGCTGACTGATCTCACCCAGCGGCCCCTTCACCGTTACTTTTCCGGTTTCGAGCTTCGCATCGACCCCGGCCGGCATCTCTATCGGTTTTTTCCCAACCCTGGACATAACAGCTCCTCATCCTTAACGCAAAAGTTCAACACGTGAGAATTGTTCACCAGACGTGGCAGAGCACTTCTCCGCCCACGTTGTCCTTCTTCGCCTGCTTTCCGGTCTGGATCCCCTTCGGCGTTGAGAGAATGGCGGTGCCCAGCCCTGCCCGGACCCTCGGAATGGCCTTGTTGGCGGTATACACTCGGCAGCCGGGCTTGCTGACCCGCCTCAAGCCCTGGATGACGGGCATCTCTTCATCCGTATATTTGAGGTAGACGCGGATGATTCCCTGCCTGCGGTCTTTCACCAGCTTCACATTCTTGACATATCCCTCATCCTTCAGAATCTTCGCGATCTCTATCTTGAGTTTCGAAGACGGGATATCTACCTTCTCATGTTTCGCCCTACTGGCGTTGCGGATGCGCGTGAGCATGTCCGCTATCGGATCGGTCATCATCGATTCAAACCCCTTTGCTTACCAGCTTGCCTTCACAACGCCGGGGACCTCCCCCTTGAGCGCCCTGTTTCTGAAGCAGATCCTGCACATGTCGAATTTCCTG
Source organism: Nitrospirota bacterium (assembly GCA_035516965.1). Taxonomy (NCBI): domain Bacteria; kingdom Pseudomonadati; phylum Nitrospirota; species Nitrospirota bacterium. The sequence continues at coordinate 6,888 of DATIZR010000087.1, read as the reverse complement.
AGATAGCCGCGGGAGCGCCCACATAAAGGACACCGGTGGTATGCGCGCACTTTAAACTTCGGCTTCCTGGCTGCTTTCGCTATCAACGACTTCTTTGCCATGCTTCTTCCTCCAGTACATCAGTTTGCTGCCTGAACTACTTTCTGTAGGGCATGCCGAGATGACCGAGCAGTGCCCTGCCCTCTTCATCGGTCTTTGCCGTCGTGACGATCACGATATCCATACCGTGAATCGAGTCCACTTTGTCGATTTCGATCTCCGGGAATATCACCTGTTCCCTTATCCCCATCGTATAGTTGCCTCTACCGTCGAACGACTTGGACGGCACGCCCTTGAAGTCGCGAATGCGGGGGAGGGCCGCGCTTATGAACCGGTCGAGGAACTCATACATCCGTTCCCGTCTCAGCGTGACCGTACATCCGATCGGCATGCCTTCTCTCAGCTTGAACGTTGCAATCGATTTCTTGGCCCGCGTGATCACGGGTTTTTGCCCCGTTATCCTGCCAAGCTCATCGGCAGCAAACTCAAGGGCCTTGGCATTGCTGATCGCCTCGCCCATCCCGACGTTCAGCACGACCTTGACCAGCTTGGGCGCCTGCATGGGGTTCGTATAGCTGAACTCCTTCATCAGTGCCGGTATCACGACGTCGTGATACCGCTGCTTCAGCCGGGGCGTCGGCACCTTCTCGGGTGCGGCTTTCGGGGCAGGTTCCTTCCCTTCGGCCGGCTTGGATTCCTTCTTCCCTTCCTTCGCCGATGCCTTGGGTTTGGTTCCGGCCTTCGGTGCCGCCTTGGCCGCCGGCTTTTTCGGTTCGCTGCTCGTTGTCTTGTCTTTTTTATCCGCCATAATTCATTATCCTATTCGGTCTCGCCGTCATCCTTTAACCGATGCCGACCTAATCGAGGGTCGCGTTACATTCCCTGCAGACACGGACCCGCGGGCCATCACCCTGGGCCTGGCGGGAAATCGTCGTGGGTTTGTCGCACTTCGAACAAATGAGCCTCACATTGGCTGCGGCAATGGGGCTTTCCCTTTCGACAATCCCGCCCTGCCGGAGCTGCTGATTAGGCCGCGTGTGCCGCTTGATCATGTTCAGCTTTTCAATCAGCAGCCTGTTCGTGCGGGGGTAGACCGCAATAACCCTGCCCTTCTTGCCCTTCTCCTTGCCGGCGGTAACCACTACGTTGTCATTTTTTCGTATCTGCATTTTCCCAATCCTGAGCTAAAATGATCGTGGCGTCTGGTCCGGCTACAATACTTCCGGTGCCAGCGAAATGATCTTCATGAAATTTTTCTTGCGCAGCTCTCTCGCGACAGGCCCGAAGATACGAGTGCCGATCGGCTCGTTCGCATTGTTGATCAGCACCGCAGCGTTCCTGTCGAACTTGATATACGATCCGTCCTGGCGGCGGACTTCCTTGGTTGTGCGGACGACGACCGCCTTCGCCACGGTACCCTTTTTTACCTGCCCTTCCGGTATCGCCATCTTGATCGCCACGACGATCACGTCGCCGAGCGTGGCGTACCGCTTGCGGGTCCCGCCGAGGACCTTGATGCACATTACTTTTTTAGCGCCGGAATTATCGGCGACATCCAGTACCGTTTGCTGCTGAATCATATCGCACCCTCAAGAAAATAGTATGCCCTGCCGCGATTACTGAGTTGCCTTCTCGACGATTTCGAGTACCTTCCAGCGCTTTTCCTTGGACAGGGGCCGCGTCTCGATGAATCTCACGACATCGCCAACCTTGCACTCGTTCTTCTCGTCATGGACCTTGAATTTCGTGGTCCGTTTGATGGTCTTGCTGTATTTCGCATGCGCAATGCGCCGCGTTACCGCAAGAACCACCGTCTTGTCCATTTTGTCGCTGATGACCTGGCCGATATACGTCTTTCTCTTTTTAACCTCGTTAGACTCGCCCATACTTTTCCTTTAGGACCGTTTTTGTTTTCGCGATATCCTTGCGCAACGTTCTCAGACGCATCGGGTTCTCTATCTGTCCCATTACCTGCTGAACTCTCAGATTGAACAGCTCCTTCTTCAGGTCAGCCGCCTTGGTCAGAAGCTCGTCGCTGGACAAATCCCGCAGATCTTTCACACTCGTCTTCATAGTTCAGCCTCCCGGGAGACGAACTTGGTGGCGATGGGAAGTTTGTAGGCCGCCAGCCGAAACGCCTCTTTGGCCACTGACTCGTCCACGCCGCCCATCTCATACAGGACCCGTCCCGGCTTTACCACTGCCACCCAGTACTCAGGTGCTCCCTTGCCCTTTCCCATGCGCGTTTCAGCCGGTTTCTTCGTTATCGGCTTGTCCGGGAAGATCCGTATCCAGATCTTCCCCCCGCGCTTCACATACCGGGTCATCGCGATACGTGCGGCTTCTATCTGCCGGCTCGTGATCCAGCCCGGCTCCGTTACCTTGAGGCCGTACTCGCCATAACTGACCTCGGCCCCCCGGTACGCGGTTCCCGTCATCCTGCCCTTGTGCATCTTCCTGTGTTTTACTCGTTTCGGTGCCAGCATGATTACAATCCTTTATGCTTCGTCATGATTCGCCGCCGACAGATTACGCCGTCGCAGCAGCGGGCTGAAGGATATCGCCCCGGTAGATCAGGACCTTCACGCCAATCTGTCCCATGGTGGTCTTCGCTTCAAAAAAGCCGTATTGGATGTCGGCGCGCAGCGTATGGAGCGGAACACGGCCCTCGCGGTACCATTCGGTCCGGGCAATCTCAGCCCCCGCAAGCCGTCCGGCGCAGGTAATCTTGATGCCGAGGGCGCCGAGCCGCAGGGCCGACGTGACGGCCTTTTTCATGGCCCGCCGGAAGGCGATACGGCGTTCCAGCTGCAGCGCGATATTCTCAGCCACGAGCTGGGCATCGAGCTCCGGTCTCCGGATCTCCTGAATGTTGATATACATCTGTTTCCCGGTCATGGCCTCGAGGTCTTTCTTCAGCTTGTCTACCTCGGCTCCCTTTTTGCCGATGATGATCCCCGGGCGGGCAGTATGAATATTGATCTTGGCCTTCTGTCCGGCCCGCTCGATCTCGACCTTGGAAACACCGGCATGCATCAGTCGCTCTTTCACGATCTTGCGGATCTTGATGTCCTCGTGCAGGAGCGCCGCGTAGTTCTTCTCAGAGAACCAGCGAGAGTCCCATGTCTTTATGATGCCGAGCCTCAGCCCGATAGGGTGTACCTTCTGTCCCATTCTGCCTCCGTTTTGATACTACGCTGAAAGAACCAGCGTGATATGGCTGGTACGCTTCCTGATCACATTGCCGCGGCCCATGGCGCGGGCGCGCATGCGCTTCATCGTCACGCCCTGGTTCACGTATGCCTGGGAGACCTTCAGGGAATCGAGGTCTCCGACCTTCTTCTGTTCTGCGTTGGCGACCGCCGAGTCAAGGAGCTTTTTGACGATCCGCGCAGCATGGAGCGGCGTGAAGTTCAGAATGCTGATGGCATCACCCACGCGCTTACCCCGGATGAGATCTATGACCTGCCGCGCTTTGCGAGGCGTTATGCGTATGTGTCTTACTGTGGCCGTTGCTTCCATGTAATATCCTCACTCTACCTGGCACTGCGCCAAAGTTTACTTTGGCGCGCTCGCCTTTTCCGCTGCCTTGGAACCGCCGTGCGCCTTGAATGTCCGGGTCGGAGAGAACTCTCCCAACTTATGGCCGACCATGTTCTCGGAAATATACACCGGGATGAATTTCCTGCCGTTATGCACTGCAAGAGTATGACCCACGAACTCGGGTGTGATCGTCGACCGGCGTGACCAGGTCTTCGTGATCTTCTTTTCTCCGGCGTTGTTCATGGCCTCAACTTTCTTCATGAGGCTTTCATCGATAAAAGGGCCCTTCTTGACCGATCTCGGCACCGTAACCTCCGCTGCTTCGTATTACAATTTTATATTGGAAATTTAACGATTATGAAATTCAATTGACCCTTTGAATTTTTCAATTTCCAATGTTCTCTACCTGCAGGATATCGTTACCTGCTCTTGGTCCTTCTGGATATGATATATTTGTTGGTGACCTTGTTGTGCCTCGTTTTTTTCCCGTCGGGGAGGCCCCAGGGAGAGCATCCGGGTCTTCCACCCGATGACTTGCCTTCGCCGCCTCCAAGGGGATGATCAACCGGGTTCATGGCTACTCCGCGGACTCTCGGCCGCATTCCCATCCAGCGGGCCCTGCCGGCCTTGCCGATGGTGACGTTCTCATGGTCCAGGTTGCCCACCTGGCCAATGGTCGCCATGCATTCAGAGCGGACCATGCGGACCTCTCCGGAATTGAGCCGGAGCGTCGCGTATTCGCCCTCGCGTGCAAGAAGCTGAACCGATGAGCCCGCGCTCCGCGCTAACTGTCCGCCGGCGCCCTTCTTCAGCTCAACATTGTGCAGGACCGTACCAACCGGGATGGAACTCATGGGAAGCGCGTTGCCGGGCTTGATGTCTGCTTCCGGACCAGATACCACCACATCGCCCACCTTCAATCCGAGGGGAGCGATGATATAGCGTTTTTCCCCGTCCGCATAATGAAGGAGCGCAATCCTCGCTGAACGGTTCGGATCATACTCGACGTGAGCAACGGTCGCAGGAACCCCCGTCTTGTCGCGCCTGAAGTCGACAATCCGGTATTTCTTCTTGTGCCAGCCGCCCCGGTATCGGACGGTGATTTTGCCGCGATTGTTCCTGCCGCCGCTCTGGCTGACCTTGACCACGAGCGATTTCTCTGGTTTGCTCCGCGTCACTTCTTCGAATGTCGACGTGGTCTGGAAACGTCTTCCCGCTGACGTGGGATTATAAGTCTTTACCGGCATTTAAGCACCCTCGAATATATCAATCTTTTCACCCGGCTTGAGCGTGACATACGCCTTCTTCCAGTCGGACCTGCGGCCAACCCGCTGGCCCATGCGCTTCTTTTTCCCCGCGCTCTTCACCGTGGTCACATCGGCAACCTTCACCTTGAAGATTCCTTCAATCGCCTTCCGGACTTGAACCTTGTTCGCATCGGTCCTGACCTCAAAGGTGAGGACGTTGTTTTTTTCCTTGAGCCGTGCGCCCTTTTCAGTTATCCGCGGTACGCGGATCACATCGTACTGGTCGATCGTCATTTCCCGAACACCTCCTCGATTGTGTTCAGCGCGTCCTGCGTGGTGATGAGGTATCGGTACTTGAGAAGGTCGTACACGTTGATGTTTTCAAGGCGCAGCACCTTGACCGAGGGGATGTTGCGTGCCGCCAGAGAGAGATTCTTGTTTTCATCCTTGATCAGGAATACCGCATTCTCCTGCACGCCGAGCGTCTCGAGCATCGTCGATAAAAGCTTGGTCTTGGGTTCTGCAACGTTCAGGCTTTCAAGGAGGACCAGTCTGTTTTCCAAAACTTTTGCACTGAGGGCGTCCACGAGAGCCGCCCGCTTTGCCTTCTTGGGCATGGCGTAGGAATAATTCCTCGGCATCGGACCGAACACGGTGCCGCCATGCCTCCACAGGGGAGAGCGGTTGCTTCCCGCGCGGGCCCTGCCGGTACCCTTCTGCTTAAAGGGCTTCTTTCCGCCGCCGCTTACCAGTGCTTTATTCTTCGTTGATGCTGTGCCCGCCCGTCTGTTCGCAAGCTGATTCACGACGGCAGCGTGCATGAGGTGAGGACGAACCTCCGTTGTGAACAGCCCGGAAAGTTCCACATCCTTCACTTTTTTATTGTTCTGGTCCACCATTACCACTGACGGCATCGAAGTATTCCTCTATTTCTGTTAGTCTGCTTTATAAATCACGATCATCCCGTTCTCACCGCCGGGCACGGCCCCGCGGACGAACAAGAGATTCTGGTCAGGCCTCACGTCGACGACCTCGATATTCTTGATCGTCACGTTGTCCGCGCCCATATGTCCGGGCAGCTTTTTACCCGGCCACACACGGGAGGGGTACGCACTGGCACCGATGGAACCCGGGCGCCGGTTGAACATGGAACCATGCCCGCCCGGACCACCGGCAAACTTATGTCGCTTCATGACGCCCGCGAACCCCTTGCCCTTGCTGACTCCGCTGACCGCGACGCGTTCGCCTTTTTTAAAGATATCGACAGTGATCACCTGCCCCTGTTCGAACTCACCGGTCCGGAACTCGCGGAGGAAGCGGTGTGGCTGAACATTCGCTTTCTTGAAGTGCCCCTCGATCGCCTTCGTCACGCGGCCCTTTTTCTTTTCCTCCTGGAAAGCGAGCTGAACCGCCTCATAGCCATCGTGCTCGGCAGTCTTTTTCTGGACTACCGTACACGGGCCGGCCTGGATCACCGTGACCGGGATGAGCTCACCACCGCTGAACTGCTGGCTCATGCCGATTTTCTTTCCGATAATTCCCTTACTCATTTCACATCCCCTTACCCGCGCCGGAGGCGTGGCTGGTTTCAAAACTACAGCTTGATCTCCACGTCGACACCGGCCGCAAGATCGAGCTTCATCAGAGCGTCAACGGTCTGCGGCGTGGGGTCCAGAATATCCATCAGCCGCTTGTGCGTCCTGATCTCGAACTGCTCCCGGGATTTTTTGTCCACATGGGGGGAGCGGAGCACGGTCCACCGGTTGATCCTCGTAGGCAGGGGAATCGGCCCCGATACCCTGGCACCGGTTCTTTTCGCCGTATCCATAATTTCCACCGCGGACTGGTCGAGCAGTCTGTGGTCATAACCTTTTAAGCGTATCCTGATTTTCTGTGTCACGTGCGTTCCCTTCCCTCTTTACTCGATCACCTGGGTGATAACGCCTGCGCCGACGGTCCGGCCGCCCTCGCGGATCGCGAACCGAAGGCCCTGGTCCATCGCGATCGGCGTGATCAGCTCCACGCTGCAGGTCATGTTGTCGCCCGGCATCACCATCTC